>CAMVPV010000263.1 GCA_947169455.1 uncultured Clostridia bacterium
GGGGACGTTGGTTTGGGTTGTCTCGGGGTCGAAGTATTGGAGCTTCTGCCCGCTGGTCCTGCTATGCTGTGGCAGGGCGGAGGCCGTTCTGTCGGCAACTCCCCACAGCTCGCCCCAGCCGAAGGGGAACATATACTCGAAGTCGGTGGTAGCCTTGGAATAGAAGCAGAGCTCCTCGGGAGAATGGTCTCTCAGGCGGAGATGCTCCTCCTTGAGCCCGAGGTCTGTAAGGAAGTTCTTGCAGTATGTCCTCCAGTAGTTGAACCATTCGAGGTCGGTGCCGGGCTTGCAGAAGAATTCAAGCTCCATCTGCTCGAATTCACGCACACGGAAGATGAAGTTGCCGGGGGTTATCTCATTGCGGAAGGATTTTCCTATCTGACCCACGCCGAACGGGACCTTCTTGCGCGAGGTGCGCTGTATATTCAGGAAGTTAACGAAGATGCCCTGTGCTGTTTCGGGGCGGAGGTATATCTCGTTCTTGGTGTCCTCGGTGACGCCCTGGAACGTCTTGAACATCAGATTGAACTGACGGATATCGGTGAAGTCACACTTTCCGCAGTTGGGGCAGGGTATCTGCTTTTCGCGGATATACTCAACCATCTGCTCGTTCGACCAGCCTGCGGGGTTGGTGCCGTCGAAGTCCTCTATAAGGTTATCGGCACGGTGACGTGTCTTGCAGGCTTTGCAGTCCATGAGCGGGTCGGAAAATCCGCCGAGGTGACCGGATGCCACCCATGTCTGCGGGTTCATGAGGATAGCACTGTCCAGCCCCACGTTGTAGGGAGACTCCTGCACGAACTTCTTGTGCCACGCCTTCTTGATATTATTCTTAAGTTCGGCGCCGAGCGGGCCGTAATCCCAGGTATTTGCGAGACCGCCGTAGATCTCACTTCCGGGATAAACGAATCCTCTGCCCTTGCAGAGCGCCACTATCTTATCCATCGTCTTTTCAGCCATTGAAATCAGACCACCTTTTTACAATATATAATAACATTATAGTTTATCACGCCGCCGTTGTCAAGTGATTTTATTTTGCGGCGACGGGCAATTTTTACGGGCTGTTACGTGCAGCCGGCTATCATCAGCCGATCTGTGATCTGCATCAGCATGAAGCACAGAACACTTATTACAGTTTCACCGAAAAAAATGACGCATTTCATTCACAATTAATATAAAAATCATACTTGCATATTGCGGAACGATATGTTATAATGGAAATGATTACATCAGAACTCGACCGTGAAAGGATACGATATCACATGAATGATAAAAATGTATATGAATCCCCCTTCTGCACAAGATACGCAAGCAAGGAAATGCAGTACGTATTCTCCCCCGATAAGAAATTCACCACATGGCGCAGGCTGTGGACTGCCCTCGCAAGGGCAGAGATGAAGCTCGGGCTGCAGGTGACCGAGGAACAGGTAGCCGAGCTCGAAGCAAATATCGATAATATCGATTACGAAGCCGCCGCCGAACAGGAAAAGAAGGTGCGCCACGATGTAATGGCTCACGTTCACGCATACGGGCTCGTGTGCCCCAAAGCAAAGGGTATCATCCACCTGGGCGCTACCTCCTGCTACGTCGGCGACAATACCGATGTCATCATAATGCGCGAGGGGATGGATATACTCCGCAGGAAGATGCTCACAGTGATAGCACAGCTTGCGGATTTTGCCCGCAGATACAAGGATATGCCCTGTCTCGCATATACGCATCTCCAGCCCGCACAGCTCACCACAGTGGGAAAGAGAGCGACTCTCTGGATAAATGAACTGCTCATGGATCTCGATGAGCTCGATTTCCGCAGGGCTAACCTGAAGCTGCTCGGCTCCAAGGGCACGACCGGCACACAGGCATCCTTCAAGGAGCTCTTCGGCGGCGACAGCGACAAGGTAAAGCAGCTTGAAATGCTCATCGCTGAGGAAATGGGATTTGACGGCGTCGTTCCCGTTTCCGGGCAGACCTACTCCCGCAAGGTCGATTCACAGATACTCTCGACGCTCGGCGGGATAGCCCAGTCGGCTATGAAGTTCGCGAACGACCTCCGCATCCTCCAGAACTTCAAGGAAATGGAAGAGCCCTTCGAGAAAAACCAGATAGGCTCCTCCGCTATGCCCTACAAGCGCAATCCCATGCGCTGCGAGAGGATATGCGCACTCGCAAGGTACCTCATGACCGATACCCTCAACCCCGCATTCACCGCAGGTACACAGTGGTTCGAGAGGACGCTCGACGACTCCGCGAACAAGCGCATCGCCGTTGCGGAAGGCTTCCTCGCGGCAGACGCGATACTCAACATCATGATCAACGTCACCTCGGCGCTGGTCGTATATCCCAAGGTCATCCGCCGCAGGGTGATGGCAGAGCTCCCGTTCATGGCATCGGAAAATATCATGATGGACGAGGTGAAGCGCGGCGGCGACAGGCAGTTCCTGCATGAGGAGATACGCAAGTGCTCCATCGAAGCCGGCAAGCGCGTCAAGGAAGAGGGTCTTGACAACAACCTTATCGAGCTCATCCTCGCTAATCCGAATTTCCATATCGAAAAGGAAGATATCGAAAGTCTGCTCGTTCCCGAGAATTATACCGGCAGGAGCGCCGAACAGGTCGATGAGTTCCTTGAGGTATGCGTGGAGCCACTGCTCGATGCTAACAAGGATTCACTCGGAGAAAAAGCGGAAATATCCGTATGATGGATTGGAGATATCGTTATGAATGAGAATGATTTTGAAAACAACAATGCTCCCGACGGCGGCATAAACCTCTCGAAGGAGAGCTATCCGCAGTTCAGTGAGCCGCAGTTCCCCGACAGCGAGACATACCCGCAGGGGCAGCCTCAGCAGTACGGAGCGCCGCAGAGCGAGCTTTACCCGCAGGGACAGCCTCAGCAGTACAGCACGCCGCAGAGCGAGCTTTACCCGCAGGGACAGCCCTCGCAGCCCGTTCCTCCCCCGCCCCCGCCCTCACAGGGTGTGTATCAGGATTTCGGGCGCCGTGAGATAAACCAGAGCGGCAGCGTTCCGATAGCATATCAGACACCGCCCGATGCCCAGAAGAATTATCAGGGCGGCTATTCGAGCGGAGGCTATCAGCAGGATCCGCAGCAGTATCAGTACCAGCAGGGATATCAGCAGCCCCAGTATCAGCAGGGCTACCAGCAGCCCCCGCAGCAGTACCAGCAGGGATATCAGCAGCCCCAGTATCAGCAGTACGGCGCACAGGATCCCTATGCCGGCTACGCGAACAACAACGGCAGCGGTTTTGCCACTGCCTCGCTCGTGCTCGGCATACTCGGCTTCCTCGGCTGGCTGATAAATATGGCGATACCGATATTCTTCGCGATACCGATAGTCGGCATAATCCTCGGCATAGTCCACAAGACAAAGCATCTCCCCACCGGCAACGGAAAATCCACAGCGGGGATAATCCTTTCGGCGCTCGGGCTCATCATCCCTATTATCGTAATAATCATAGCGATAGCTATGATGCCCCAGCTGCT
>CAMVPV010000264.1 GCA_947169455.1 uncultured Clostridia bacterium
CGCCCATGGCTGCGCCCATTGCTGCATTCATTGCGGCGTTCATGGCGGCTGCCATGCTGTTGGGCGGGGGCGCCGAAGCGGACTCCGGTATGCCGGCGGCAGCCTCTGCGATAGCGGCAGCTGCGGCTTCGTTGTAATCGTCACCCTGACCGGTGAGCGGGATATTATCGGGTATCGTATCGGTGAAGGTATCGGAGGCGGGCTCGCTGCTCTGCGCGGCGATATTGCCGGGAGTGATCGGGGGTCTGTCGTCGTCCTGACCGTCCTCCTCGCTGACGCTCATGCCGAGCGGCGTAGGCATCGCGCCGCGCATGGGGTCGGGAAAGTTATCCGCCGAGAGAGGCTGGCGGAACGGGTCATTGGAGCGGTTCACTGACTGGCGGAAAAATTCGGCGGTATCGGTGAAGTTCGGCACGGCAGAGGAAAAGCTGCCGGAAAGACCGCCATGCTCCTGGCTGCCGGCTGCGCCGTCCTGCTCGGATATGAAGCTGTCAAGCGCGGAAGGCTCCGCTGCGGGCGGCACGGGAGGGCTGCTCCCGCCGCTGTCACCTTTCAGTATTTCCTTCAGTGCCTGATTGAAATTATCTTTAAGACTCATTTATTTACATCCTTTCCGAAGTGCGGCGGATATCCCCCGCATCCGGGCGTAGTCATTTGTTATACGGGCTGCTTATCGGGTCGCTGAACAGGAACCCTTCCGATTCTATGCCGGTGATGAGCTCTTCCGCCTCAGCACCGCCGATGCCTGTGCAGTCCAGTCCTATTACAGCCTGTCCTGCGGTCGATATGGCATCTGCTATCTCGGAGGGGGCGCATCCTGCACTGACGCCGCTGCCGCAGCACACGAAGCCTCTGCGTGTCATTTCCGCGGTGAACGATGCCGAACCGCCCTTTTCCTCAAGGGAGAACAGAACCGGCGCACTGCCGCACGCATCCTTTATATTAAGATATGCGGTGCGGAAATCATCGATATAGCTGCCGTCGCCGCCGCTGCCGGAGTTCCTGCAATATACGCCTATCGTATGTCCGCCCGCCGCGATGTCGGAGAGCGTCTGCGGGTCGGCGTCCTTGTCCGCGAAGAATACCGCGCGTATCCCGTGTGCCTTCAGCACGCCGAGGATATCCCGGATATTGTCCGCCGAGAAGCCGCTCACGGTGAGATATACCGCATCCTCGCCCGAGGAGAACACGTCGGCGCGACTGTCCGCATAAAGGTCGGGGTAGAGGCTGCCGTCCGCGGTGCCCGCGTTTATCGTGTATGATGAATCATACACGGGGGCGTCGGTATTTACCTTTTCGCTTATCATCCTGTCCGCCCGTTCACGCACGTATTCTTCAAGATACGGGCTGCCGTTGTCGGAGAAGAACTTTATGATATCCTCATCGGTATAGCCCTTCGCCGCCATTGCGAGATAGACCTGGCTGATGGTCGTCCCGTCGGGAACGTTCAGTGTCCCTGCATCGACGGTATCTGCCTTCGGCTTTGAGGAACCCTTTGACGTTTCCACGGTCTCAGCGCTGTCCGCCGAGCACTTTATCCCGAACATAAGGGCAAATGCAGCCATTGCCGCGGCGCCGCATATCGCGGTGGAGTATATTATCTGCTTGAAAAAGCTGACACTGCCGAAATACATGATATGAATATGCTCCTTGCTTTATCATGTTACTGCGGAAAAGCATATCTCCCGCAATACCTATACACTATATTATGATACACCTTTTTTCCGTTTATGTCAACACAATTAATCATAAAAATAATTGTTCATATTGTCGAAAAATAATTCTTTTCGTCTGCTGCGGAAACAATTTCCTGCACGAACGGAAAAACCTCCCCTCGAAAGGGGAGGAATCATCACTCGTCTTCTCCGTCTATCTCCGGAAATTCGTTGTCGGTATCCGGGACCTTCGGGATAGCCGCACGTACGGTTTCGCTCTCGTCATCATAATAATCGCTGCCCTCATCGCCGCCGCGGGCGTCATCGTCGCCGTCGCCGCCTTCGCCGGTATCGCCGTAGGCTGTCTCGGTGGAAAGCTCCTCGCTGTGCGGAAGTCCGGGGTTGCGGTCATATACGGTATTTATGGTCGCCCTGCCCGAGCTGTCCGTCCAGCCCTTGCTTGCGAAATATTCTTCGAGGCAGAGCCCGCTCGCTTCGATGTCCTTCGCGTAGTATTTCCCCACGAAGCGGTAGTGCCACGGTTCGTATATTATCCCCGTGATATCGGTCTTGCCCTTGGGATAGCGCAGTATGAAGCCGTACTCCGAGGCGTGCTTGCTGAGCCATTCAAATGCCTTGGTGTTCTCGAAGCCGTCATCGTCCATGCTCGTATATTCGTTCGAGAGTATGTCCGCCGCAAGACCCGCGTTGTGCTCGCTCTGTCCGGGGAGCTGCACGGCCCGGACGGTGTCCTTGTAAGCCTCCTCCTCGGTCATGCCGTCGTCTATGCGGTACTTCATGCTGTTTTCAAAGTTGTTCTTCTGGTAGTCGTATGTCCTGTATGTGGAGGAGGTTATCAGCTCTATGCCGTCCTCCTTTGCCGCTGCGAGCATATCCCTCATGTAGCGGGCACAGCGCTTGTCCATCATATATTCCCTGTATGTGGTATCGACCAGTTCGAGCTTGATGTAATCGTCGTAGCCGCGCGGCAGCGGATTGGCAGCATTCACGAGGAACATCGCCCATGTCTCGTCTGCCTCGGGCGGATCGGCTTCCGTGGAGGAAGCGAGCATCTCCTCCGAGGCGGGGGTGTATTCGTCGTCGCTTATCGTTATCTTTGCAGAATCGGGCACGGTCGTGCCGGTCGGCGTTTCCGCATCTGCGATATCTCCTCCGCATCTTGTAAGTCCGAAGACCGTCAGGAACAGCATGGCTGCCGACAGGAACAGATATTTGAAACCGTTCAAGAATATTACCACCTTTTCTGCGGACACGCCGTACTTGACATTTCCGCGTGAATAATATATAATGATCATATGATCTATTTAAAGCTGAACGCCTCCATGCCTGCGGTCATACAGACACGGGAAGCACCGTCAGCGCGATAACGGGGGGATAAATATGAAATGTCCGTTCTGCGGGACAGATGACACCAAGGTGATAGATTCGCGCTCGATAGGCGGCAGGAAGCGCCGCCGCCGCGAATGCACCAAATGCGGCAGGAGATTCACCACATACGAGACAGTCGAAGCACCGATGATACTCGTCAACAAGCGCGACAACACATTTGAGCCGTTCGACCGCGCCAAGCTGATACAGAGTATGTCCATCGCCGTGAAGAAGCGCCCCGTATCGGCTGACGACATCAACCGCATAGTTGATGAGATAGAGAACAGCTGCATGACAGGCTCTCATTCCCAGATAACCACTGCCCAGATAGGCGACATGGTGCTCGAATCGCTGCGCCGTCTCGACCAGGTGGCGTATGTGAGGTTTGCCTCGGTCTATAAGGATTTTTCCGATGCCGGGAGCTTTCTCAGCTTCATACACGAATTGCAGAAC
>CAMVPV010000265.1 GCA_947169455.1 uncultured Clostridia bacterium
TTACATCGATAGTATATTTGAAATAGAGGTCGCCGCCGTTCTCGGTGAGACGGTTGTCGATCTTGTGCGTATATACCCCCACCATGAACTCCCCGAACGGCGTTCCGTAGTGGCAGTGATGCTTCTTGTCCTTTTCGATAATGAGATTTGACGGCGCCGAGCCGCACCTCTGCAAAGAAGCGCAGCTGTTGCCGAAGCAGGAAAGTATCGTCGTCGAGCCCTCAAAGCCCGTTGCTTCCGTTTCCTCGTACATTATCTCAAATCCGCCGCCATCCACCCTGCGGAACTTTCCCTCGGTGATGAGCTCCGTTTCCGCGCGGTCATGATCGACGCTCTGTATGCTTTTCAGCGTTATAAGAACGTCTTTCTCTGTATTATCCTGATTTTTTTTCATATTCGTTGTTCCTTGTTCCGTGCGGTCATTCCCGCGTGAGCTCCTCCATGGATACTGCGGACACCTTCCCTGCGAGCTCCCTTCCGAGAAAGACCCTTGCATTTTCTTCAAACATTTCCATGCTGTCCGAGCAGTAGAATTCGACCCTGCCGTTTTCCTCCCTGCCGGAGAGCATATCCCGCGCCGTGAGTATCTTCTGCGCACAGCCTGCGGCTTCCGCTCCCGACGATATCAGCACGACGTCCTCGCCCATGTACTCCGCGATAGCATCGTACAGCATAGGGTAATGCGTACAGCCGAGTATCAGCGTATCGACCTTTTCCTTTTTGATAGGTTCGAGGTAACGCTCCACCATTGAGCGCACCACTGCGTCATCGGGTGAGGTTATCCCGTTCTCCGCGAGCGGCACGAACAGCGGACAGGGGTTCCCTATAACTGCGGCGTCCTGACGTATCGAACGGACAGCGCGCCCGTAAGCCGCCGAGCGTATCGTGGCGGACGTGCCTATAACGCCTATCCTGCCGGAGCGCGTAGCAGCGCACGCAGCCTGTGCGGCGGGTATCACCACGCCCGTGAAGGGTATGCCGTCAACGTCTTTCATCGCGCCCACCATTGAGGAAACTGTCCCGCAGGCGGCGATTATCAGCTTTACGCCGTGGTTCTTTATGAAGTTTATGTCCTGCTGCGCATACATCAGTATGGTGTCCCTGCTGCGGGTGCCGTAGGGTATGCGCGCGGTATCGCCGAAATATACGATATCCTCGCCGGGAAGACGGCGGTTTATCTCGCGGACGCAGGTAAGTCCGCCTATCCCCGAATCAAATATGCCTATCGGTCTGTCGTCCATAGAAAACGCTCCTCTTGTAAGTCATGCTCTTTCCAGAGCCAGCGAGATGAGCCTGTCAAGAAGCTCCGGATAGGATATCCCCATGTGCTCCATCAGCTTGGGGAACATACTTATCGAAGTAAAGCCCGGCATTGTGTTTATCTCGTTGAGAATGACCGTGCCGTCCTCCTTCATGAAGAAATCAACACGCGCAAGACCGGTGCAGTTGAGCGCCTTGAACGCTCTCACTGCGATGTCCCTTATCTCGGCGGACTTGCTGTCGGGGATATCCGCGGGGATATCCAGTCCCGATGTGCCGAGGATATATTTGGCGTCGTAATCATAGAAATCGTTGCAGGAGCGTATCTCGCCCACGCAGGACGCGAACGGATCCTCATTGCCCATAACGGCGCACTCTATCTCCCTGCCCTTTATGTATTCCTCCACGATGACCTTTTTGTCATGCGCAAAGGCGAGTTTTACCGATTCCTTGAGATCCTCGAAGTCGCACGCCTTGTTAACGCCGACCGACGAGCCGCTGCACGCGGGCTTCACAAAGAGCGGATAGCCGAGCTTTTCGGCAATATCTCCGCAGATATCATCAAGGTGATTTATATCCGACTGCTTTATCACCTCGTAGCGGGCAGTGAGTATGCCGTGCTGATCGAGCACGGTATGCGTGAACGATTTATCCATGCAGCACGCAGAGGCAAGACAGCCGCAGCCGACATAGGGTATCCCGGAAAGGTCGAGCAGACCCTGCACGGTGCCGTCCTCGCCGTTCTTTCCGTGCAGCACGGGGAAGATGACGTCTGTCTTTACGGTGCTGACCCTTCCCTCCTCTATCTTCAGCACGCCGCCATAGACGGGGTCGGGCAGGATAGCGGCGGGGGCGCAGTCGGGATTGATCTCCCAGCCGCCCGCGGAAATGCTCCTCACGTCGCCGGGATAGAACAGCCAGCGTCCTTTTTTGGTGATCCCTATCGGGATTATCTCGTACTTGTCCTTCGGCAGGTTCTGGATAACGTTCATGGCGGATATCAGTGAGATATCATGCTCGTTTGAAACGCCGCCGAAAAGTACTGCAACTTTTGTCTTTGCCATATTGAATCAACCCTTTTCATTTTCCGCTGTATGCAGAAAACAGTATATAGTAATATATAGTGCGCATCACCGTACTAATTATATATTACAGCCGAAAGCGTAATATTATTATTATTATATCACATATTTTGCAGAACTGCAACTGTTATTTTTTGCGCAATACGCGCAGTCTCACTGCGCAATTTTGGTGATTTTGCCCTTTCCGTCTGCCCCGCATCCGCGCCTGCGGCGTATTCTGCCGGCACAGGCGCAGCGGTGCGGTATGATAATGCAGAAAAAGAGGACAGCCTCAGCTATCCTCTTTTCATAGATCATCGGGTCTCCGAATAGCAGACAGTAGGTCGCCCACCCCTTTGGCGGGTCCGGGCAGAGCCCATGAACGGCACACGCCGCAGGCGCATATATCATACTTTCCGGAAAAGTGCTATCAGCAGATAGAGCACCGTGAATATCATATTGTACATCAGTATCATCGCAACGGAAAGATCGGTGAACGATTTCAGCAGCACCATAGCCGCCGCAAGCAGTATGCCGAGCAGTATCGATATCGCCTGGAGCGCTATGCCCGCTGCGATAGTTCCGCGCAGGCGCCTTGTTCCGAGTATCAGCGATGCGAAAGCCGCAAATCTGCCGGAGCAGGCAAGCGAGGCATTGCTGTTCGGTACATAGGACGTCGCACCGTCGAACTGCTCATGTGCACGGAACGGCAGTATCCTTATCGTATCGGGAGCTATCTCGAACATATCGGACATCCTGTCAACGGTAACGGATGAATCCACCGAACGCAGTATCACCTTGATGCCGCTGCGTTCCAGCTCGCGCAGGGAGTTCGACACCTCAGGCACCGGCGTTATCTCGATGATGAACATCGCGGAGAGCTCGCCCGATATCGAAAGATATACGGGTATGCGGCTCTTGCCGGTATATTCGCGTTCCTTTTCGGGCGAGGGCATACCCTCGATGCTGTGGTTTATCATGAGCTCGCGGTTCCCGAGAAGCACGCGCTTGTTGTTTATCCAGCCGCACAGACCCATGGAATCCTCATAGATATAGCTTTCAACAGGATTGAGCAGCTCGGTCTTGCCGCCTATGACATCGTAGAACATCGACATCATTATGCTGCCCGACTGGCTGGAAAGGCTCGCCGCCTCG
>CAMVPV010000266.1 GCA_947169455.1 uncultured Clostridia bacterium
GGACGGAACTCTCGGTCAGGACACGATCGGCAGCGTGAGAGGGCTTTCTTCGGACTGTGCGCCCGTTATCACGAAATACTTCGGCAGTGACAGCACGCTGCACGACAGTTATTCCGGGGGACAGGAACGCACTCCCGACATAATCACCCTCAGCGATATCATCGCGGACGCCGGTGTTTCCTCAGCAAAATAAATGCAGCCATAGGATCGTAACCGAATTATGGTCATTGCGGTGATTGACAGGCGGCTGTAAAAATGCTATAATTATTCCGGAAAGGGGAGAGCACTGTGAGAAGATCTATCGTAAAGCTGACCGCTGCTGCTCTTTTTGGGATAATAGCCGCAGGCTGCGGACAGACCGCCGTTCCCGCCGCTGAAAGCGGTGGGGAAAATATGCTCGCGGAGACTTCACCGGTATTTTCATACAGCGGGGAAAGTGAGCATACACTTGATGAACTGCGCGAAAAATACCCCGAATATTTTGAACTCGGAACGTTCAAGGGTATCGAAGTTTATGTATGGCAGATGGCGGAGGGCTGTTACCGCTGCGGTGCAATGACCGGCACTGATGCGAACAAAAGCAAGGAAGCGCTGTTCAGGATAGAGTGCAGCAGTGTATCTGTCGATGATATGAAGCTGATACTTTCTGCCTATGATATCCCCGCCGATGAGATATTCGTGATACCCTACGTGAGTATGCTGTCAAGCTACGGCTGCGGCATAACCGATGAATACTGCGAACGGCTGGAGGAGATGTTCCCGGGCTGTTCGGTGGCTGACCCGCACTATGTATATGACAATGTCGTGGGGTACAGATACACCATCAGCGCCGGTGAGACCACATTTTCCGAACCGGTGCTTCCGCCGCATTGACATAAAGACACCGCAAACTCCTTTTTCGGGAATTTACGGTGTCTTTTATTTATTGAGGATGATCCCGGAGATCTCCTTTACCGAAGATGCGATGCCGACATTATCAAAAGCGTTCACTTCAGCGGGAGAAGTAAATCCCAGTCCGTATGTAACGCCGATGAACGCAGTTCCCGCTTCAATGGCGCCCTTTGCGTCGTTTTCGCTGTCGCCGATCATGACAGCCTGCGCCATATCGTCAGCGCCCGCCGCCGTCACCGCCTTGCGGATTATCTGTCCTTTGGTGAGCGTGTTTGCTGCGTCCGAGCCGTAAATGATATCGGTATATCTGTCAAATCCGAAGTGCTTCAGGAGCAGCACCGCGTAATCCTCCATTTTATACGTAGCAACGACGGGCTTCACGCCTGCTTCGGAAAGCTCACGGAACACATCGAAAATGCCATCGTAGGGCTCGGCGCGGAACAGCCCCCAGTTGAGGTAGCGCTCACGGAACACTGTCACCATTTCGTGCGACTTGTCGCGCCCGATATGGAACACGCGCTCAAATGAATCGTATATCGGCGGTCCTATGAACGACCGCAGCACGTCGTCCGGAAGTCTTTCGTATCCGAATTTCTCAACGGTATATTCTATCGAGCGCAGAACACCCTCGGAGGTGTCGATGATAGTGCCGTCGAGGTCGAATGCCGCCGCTCTGAATCCCGGTGCCATTCACATTCTCCTTTCACATTTCAAGCCTCCCCTGAAAGGGGGCAATAAGATACGGCACTATTATATCACGATTTTCACGACGCGTCAAGGAATTTTTCCGAATGGTGAGATGATACAAATTCTGTCAACCATTGCCCGTGATTTTATGATAAATCACGTATGCGTAATGAACTGTGAAAAAAATGTTGACATATTTCCCGTGATGTGGTATAATCAATAACAGTAAAAAATTCCTTTAAGTTGATCCCGTGAGGGCGGCAAGGACTTGATATCGCACCGCAGTATAGGTATATAGGTATATCTGTGCGGTGGTATATTCGGAACTTCGGCTGTCGGTGGATCACCGGCAGCTTTTTTTGTGCGGAGGTTTTGAGATGATACGCAAAGCGGTCATTATGGATGAAGATCAGATAAAGCGCGCAGTCACACGTATATCATACGAGATAATCGAAAAGAACAAGGGCGTTGATGATATAGTCGTCATCGGGATAATGTCAAGGGGAGTGCACCTCGCCGCAAGGATAGCCGCAAAGCTCAATGAAACGGAGGGCTATTCGCTCGGAGTAGGCGTGCTCGATATAACCGCCTACCGCGACGACGACAAGAACATCCCCGACAGCGACCGCACGGATATCCCGTTTGAGATAAAGGACAAGCGCGTTGTTCTTGTCGATGACGTGCTTTTTACCGGCAGGAGCTGCCGCGCCGCCATAGATGCGCTGATGAAGCGCGGGCGCCCGAGGAGCATACAGCTTGCGGTGCTCATCGACCGCGGACACAGGGAACTGCCTATCCGCCCGGATTATGTCGGGAAGAACGTCCCCACGGGGCACGATGAATCGGTGAAGGTGATGCTCAGAGAGCAGGACGGCTGCGACACGGCAGTCATTCTTGCAGATGAATAGGAGGTCTTCTCATGCAGGGTATTCTTTTCAGAAAAGTGCGTGCCGTCGATGAGAACGGCGGCAGGGTGTGCGATGTGCTCGTCGAAAACGGCGTTATCGCTAAGGCGGGGGAGGATATCCCCGCACCGGACGGCGTGCGCATAATAGAAGGCAGGGGTCTGACGCTGATGCCCTCGCTGTTCGATATGCACGTTCATTTCCGTGATCCGGGCTTCACCTACAAGGAGGATATCCGCACGGGCTGCGCTGCTGCGGCTGCGGGAGGAGTAACGGGCGTGGTATGTATGCCGAATACAAAGCCGCCTGCGGACTGCTCCGGAATATTTGATCACATGAGATCTGCCGCCGAAAATACCGGCGTTGATGTATATCCCGCGGGGTGCATCACCGTGGGAATGGCGGGAGAAAAGCTCGCGGATTATAAAGAGTACAGCAAGTCGGGCGTGCTCGTGATCTCTGACGACGGCAGACCGGTGAAGAATGCCGAACTGATGAGAAGAGCGCTTGAGCTTACGAATGAAAACGGTATGCTTGCGGCTTCGCACTGTGAGGATCTCGACATCATAGACGGCGGAATAATCAATAAAGGAAAAATATCGGAACAGCTCGGCGTAAAGGGAATGGACAGGGCGTCCGAGGACAGCATCACCGCGCGCGAGATAGCACTTGCTGCGTCCTGCGGCGCAAGGATACATATATGCCACGTATCGACCGAGGGCTGTATCTCGATGATACGCGCCGCGAAGAAAGCGGGCGTAAGGGTCACCTGCGAGACAGCACCGCACTATTTCATGTTCACCGATGAAAAGCTTTTGTCGCGCGATGCCGATTACCGCATGAACCCGCCGCTCCGCGAGGAACGCGACCGGCTCGCGGTACTGGAGGGCATACTCGACGGAACGGTGGATTGTATAGTCACCGACCACGCGCCCCATTCAAAA
Source organism: uncultured Clostridia bacterium (assembly GCA_947169455.1). The sequence goes on from CAMVPV010000266.1 coordinate 3,428, forward strand.
GAGGAAAAGGCGGATTTCCTTACCGCTCCGAACGGAG
>CAMVPV010000267.1 GCA_947169455.1 uncultured Clostridia bacterium
TCAATGAAGCGCGCTGGGAAATGGACTGGATGTTCAGCATGGTGATAGACGGCGGAGAATATGACGGCATGGTATATCACAAGGCACACGACGAAACCTGGACGGGGCTCGGGATAGCACCGGCAGACGACCCGAAAAAACGTATCGTTAAGCCGCCCACGACCGCTGCTACCCTTAATTTTGCCGCCTGCGCAGCTCAGTCAGCGCGGCTGTGGGAGGACTTCGACCCCGATTACGCCGAAAAATGCCTTGAAGCCGCCGAAAGAAGCTATGCGGCAGCAGAAAAACACCCGGATATGTATGCTCCTCTGGATGAATCGATAGGCGGCGGAGCTTACGGCGATGACGATGTTTCGGACGAATTCCTCTGGGCAGCGTGTGAGCTCTACATTTCCACCGGTAACAAGGAGTACCTCGGACACGCCTCCACATACGCAGATTTTCTGAACATACCGATGAATCTCGGCGGCGGCGAATGTGTCGATGCAGTAGGCAGCTTCGACTGGGGACACACCTCTGCGCTCGGAGAACTGAGCCTTGCGCTCAATACCGATATGCTCGATGAAGCGGACGTGAAGCGTCTGAAAGCCGATATACTCGGCGCATCCGAAACCTACCTCGAACTAAGCTCGACACAGGGCTACGGACAGCCCTACGCACAGAGCACTGTCGCTTACAACGTTGACCGCACAGGATATCAATGGGGCTCGAATTCGTTCGTTTCCGACAATTCCATTATCATGGCTTACGGATATCTCCTCAGCGGCGACACACGATATCTCGACGGCGTCGCTTCGGGACTTGATTACCTGCTCGGACGCAACCCCATGGACTGCTCATACGTGACCGGCTGGGGTTATCACGCTGCGGAAAATCCGCACCACCGCTACTGGGCAAAGCAGATAGATCCCGATTTTCCGAGTGCTCCCTCCGGTATTCTCGTCGGTGGGCCGAATTCCGGTATGCAGGATCCGTGGGTGCGCGGCTCCGGCTGGAAACCCGATGAGATACCTGCCGCAAAATGCTACCTCGACCATATCGAAGCATGGTCGGTGAATGAATGCTGCATAAACTGGAACGCCTCTCTTGCATGGATAACCGCTTTCACGGCAGCTTCCAACGGCGGGATAATCTCCGCGGACACAGCGCTGTCATCAGCAGAGGTGTATGCGGAACGTCAGGAGGAACAGAACGGTAAAGGATCCGATGACTATAATAATAGTACAGGTTCAAAAAAGAACGAAGGTAAAAGATCAGATAACAAAAAAAGCAAGGAAAATGCCGAAACTATAGGAACGGTCATGGACGGCGAAAAGGCTGTTCCTGCGGCAAAGGGAAATTCATCCGCTAAGGACAGCGGCAGCGGAAGCACAAAAAGCTCCGACAGAGTGATCATAATCGCGGTGATAGCCGCTGCCGTTGTAATCGTACTCATTTCTGCGGAAATATTCATATATCAATTGCTTAAAATGAAAAACGGAAAGGACAGCAACAGGAAAGAATGAATGATAATAACTGCAATCCTGCATCCGGTCATCATACTGTGAGAGAGATACTCCCGCAGGACGACAAGGTGATCGAAAGCATCATAAGAGGATGTCTCATTGAATTCGGCGCGGCGCATGAGGGCACCGCATGGGCTGACCCCGACCTCGGACGTTTCTCGGAGATATACAGTTCCGCAGAGGAGCGCTACTGGGTCGCCGCCGACATGGACGGTACCATAGTCGGCGGCGTGGGCATCGGGAAACTCACCGGTGCGGAGGATATCTGCGAATTGCAGAAGATGTACTGCATCCCCCGTGCAAGGGGCACCGGCGCTGCTCATCTGCTTATAACGGCTGCCCTTGATTTTGCCGCGGGATACTATAAGAAATGCTACCTTGAAACGCTGCCGAACATGACCGCCGCACAAAAATTCTACGAGAAATACGGGTTCGTGAGGATCTGTGAACCGCCTGTAAGGACTGCGCATTTTCTCTGCGATGTGAGGTATATAAAAGAACTCGGAAAATGAACCAAAAAAGCCGTAAGCATTTGATGATAAAAATGCTTACGGTCTTTTTTACAGGAATTTATAAACGCGCGCCTCATAGGGACGGAATATCATATCGTCCTTGTCTGCGCCGCTGTAATTGCACAGCATCAGCCTGCTTTTCCTGCCGATGTATTCCCGCGGCAGAATGACCGGCATATCTATCCGCGAGAACGAACAGATGATAAGCCAGCGGTATTTCCCGATACGGCGCTCATACATATATATCTCGCGCGATCTCGGATAGTATTCCTTGTAATCCCCATAGGTCAGTATGCGGCTGGATTTTTTCAGGGCGATGCACCTGCGGTAGAAATTCAGTATGCTGTCAGTGTCCTTTTCTTCCTCCGCAACGTTCACACGGCGGTAATTCGGGTTCACGCTGAACCACGGGCGCACCTCCGAAAATCCCGCATACTTCTCAGCGCTCCACTGCATCGGCGTCCGTGAGGAATCACGGCTTGACAGATGGATGCGGTGCATACGCTCCTCGATGCTGTCCTTCAGATGATAGCGGTGAAAGTTCGTCTTGCTCGAAATGTCCTTATAATCATCTATGTCACGCAGACGGATATTCGTCATGCCTATCTCCTGCCCCTGATAGATGAACGGCGCACCCTGCTGGAATATGTAGCTCACGGCAAGCGATGTTCCGCTCTCGCGCCAGAAATGCTCACTGCCGTAACGGCTGATCACGCGCGGGTGATCGTGATTTTCAAGATAGAGCGTGTTCCATGCCCTGCCGTTCAGAGCGTTCTGCCATTTTGAGAACGCTTTCTTCAATTTGCGCAGACTGAACGGGCGGTGTATATATTCCGTGTAGATGCAGTCCGCCATCATGTGGTCGAACGAGAACATCATATCGAGCGACCTGTGCTTACCCGTGAGATACATCAGCGCGGTCTTTACGGTGGTCATGGGACCCTCGCCTATCTGTATGCAGTCATACTCACTGCATACCTCCCGGAATTCCGACAGATATTCGTGGATATGCGGCCCGTCCTTGTATGCGAACATCCCGTTCACCGCCGGTATGAACGGCAGTCCGTCCGGAAGTCCCTCCTTCTTTGATATGAAATTGATAACATCCTCGCGGAAGCCATCGACGCCCATATCCAGCCAGAAGCGCATGATATCCTTTACTTCCTCACGCACCTTCGGGTTGTCCATGTTCAGGTCTGGCTGCTTTTTCGAGAAAATATGCAGATAGTACTGCCCGCGCACCTCATCGTAATTCCATGCCTTGCCCTCAAAGAGCGAATCCCAGTTGTTCGGTTCATCGCGCCATATATAATAGTCGCTGTACGGATTGTCCTTTCCCTTGCGGCTTTCGAGGAACCACGGGTGCTCGTCCGAGGTGTGGTTAACCACGAGATCCATGAGCACCTTCATCCCAAGCTCGTGCGCACGGCAGAGAACCTTCCTGA
>CAMVPV010000268.1 GCA_947169455.1 uncultured Clostridia bacterium
CGCCCAAATATGTATATTTTTTACAAAGTGACAGGAGGAGCCGGCATGAAGGGTACGATCAAGGCAACAGCGGTGTTTGCGCTTCTGATCGCGGCTGTGCCGATGATATCGGTATTCGCGGGCAGCGGGCGGAGGGGTGCGGAAAATGCTCCCGATCACAGGGAGAGCAGTGAAACGGCGGCTGTCCCGGAGCGGGAGGAGGATGCTCTGACAGCGGTGCCGTACAGGGTGAGCGGCGGCAGGGACTTTCCGGTGTATATCGTTTCGGAGGGGCGCACGGTGCATATCAGCGAGCGGGATTATGTCATAGGCGCGGTGTTTGCGGAGATGCCCGCGTCCTATCCGGAGGAGGCGCTGAAAGCGCAGGCAGCGGCGGCGCGGACGTATATACTCCGCCGCAAGATGAGCGAGCCGCCGTATCCCGGCGGTGCCTACATCACCGATGACAGCACGAGGTACGAGCCGTTCCTTTTCCCGGAGCAGGCGAGGGCGCTCTGCGGTGACGATTATGATGAATGTCTGGAAAAGGTCAGTGCGGCTGCGGACAGCGTAATGGATATCGCGGTAGTATATCGCGGAGAACCTGTCGTGGCGGCATTCCATCCGGTGTCGGCGGGCAGGACGGAGAGCGGTGCGAACGTGTGGGGCACGGAGATACCGTATCTCATACCGGCTGACAGTCCGTACGATACCGAGGCGCCGGATAATACGCAAGAGAGGAGCTTTACAGACGATGAGCTGTATGCCCGCTTTTCACAGCAGTATGATCTTCCGTTCGATATTGAGGATATCGTTCCGGAGATAACATCGGTCAGTGCTTCGGGAACGGTGCTTTCGGCAGATGTGAGCGGCAGCACATTCACGGGTGCGGAGATAGCGGAGCTTCTGTCGCTGCCGTCAGCGAATTTTACCGTTGCGCAGAACGGCGGGAAGAATGTATTCACCGTGAAGGGCGTCGGGCACGGCGCGGGGATGAGCCAGTACGGCGCCATGCGGATGGCAGAGGAGGGCTGTACCTATGATGAGATACTCCGGCATTATTACCGCGGGATAGATATCGTTCCGGTGATATACGAAGATGAATGACAAGCATATCCCGTTACAGCGGCATGATACGCAATGTTTTCAAAGAAATTCTGCAAATAGTTTAAACCTGAATCCGCAGTGTTCACATCATTTAATATCACTACCCACAACTTAAGCGTAAAGCGCGGCTTACGCCGATTCTACGCTTAAATTGTTAAAATTATTATGAAAAGATAGAATATTTGTGTATTGATTGCTGCAAGAAATATATTGTTAACTGTTAAATAACAAAAAAACGAAGAACAGCCCGCAGTGAAACTGTTCTTCATTGAGTGAGGTATGTATTTCAATCTTCAAATTTATCGAGAAAATTGTGGATGATGCCATCCTGCTTGTATGATATCACCGAATTTACGTTGATATTCTCCATGCTGCGAAAGATGTTGTGCTCTATCTGCGGATTTTTCTTTGCAAGCTCTGCGATGAGCTCCTTTATTTCCTGCCGCTTGGACTCATGCTCGCCCGAGCCCTCCGTTTCACTGATGTTCTCGGTGAAGCGGCATGCGCACTGGAGAAAGTGCAGATCGTTGTAGTTCTTCCAGTTTATGATATGCTTCTCGCGTATGAAGTACATCGGGCGGATGAGCTGCATCCCCTCGAAGTTGCTGCTGTTTATGCGCGGCAGCATCGTCTGCACCTGACCGCCGTATATCATGCTCATGAGGTTCGTTTCGATCACATCGTCGAAGTGGTGCCCGAGCGCGATCTTATTGCACCCGAGTTCCTTTGCCTTGTTGTAGAGATGTCCGCGTCTCATGCGCGCACACAGGTAGCAAGGATTATTCTTTACATTGAAGACCGAGCCGAAAATATCTGTCCCGAACACGGTTATCGGTATCCCGAGTATCTTTGCGTTGCCCTCGATGATAGCGCGGTTTTCGGGGCTGTAACCGGGATCCATAACGAGAAATACGAGCTCGAACGGGAATTTGTCGTGCATTTTCATTTCCTGGAACAGCTTTGCCATGAGCATGGAATCCTTGCCGCCCGAAATGCATACCGCGATCCTGTCACCCGGACTTACGAGCCGATATGTGGTTATGGCTTTTGCAAATTTGCTCCAGAGAACATTATGGTATTTCTTGCGGATGCTCTGTTCTGCGCGGAAAGTGTGTTCTGCGGCGTTTTCGGCTTCTCTTCCGAGCTTGGCGACCACCCAGCCGCGGTATCCGCCCGTGAGATAACGCGCATCACAGCCGTTCGCGCGGAGCGCCTCTGCCGCTTCCTTTGCATCGTTCCCTGTGCGCCCATATACGATAACGGGGCGGTCACAGCCGGAGTTATACCGGGGCTCCGGGTCGTTCACGGCGCCGTCTATGTGTCCTGCGCGGAATTCATAGCTGCTCCTCACATCGATAAGATAAATGTCCCGCAGATCGTATTCCCGAAGCTCCCCGAGGCTTATCCCGATCTCATTGTGCAGCGGTAAATCCATATAAAAATCTCCTTATATCACGGAATACTTATCCAGCGCGGATGCCAGATACAGTGAGCCTGCCACGACGACAAGCCCGCCCTTGCGCGCATAAGCCGATGCAAGGTAGTATGCGTCACGTATGCTTGCGACCTCGGCGTTCGGGAATTTCTCCGCGAGCCTCGGCGCGAATACCGCATTTGTGAAGAACCCATCGACGCAATAGACCTTGTCCGCCTGCTGCGCGATGATCTCCGCGCAGTGCTGCCAGTCCTTGTTGTCGAGCATACCGCACACGAACACCTTCGGAGGACATCTTATGCGGCTCACGAAGTCGCACAGCATATTCATCCCGTCGGGATTGTGCGCGCCGTCGATGATTATCATCGGATCCTGCTTCTTTATTATCTGACAGCGTGAGGGTACGTTCGCATTTCCGATGCCCTCGTACATATCCTCATAATTGATATAGAACAGCGATTTTGCGATGTTAAGCGTCTCTATCGCGGTGAGGGCGTTCTTTATCTGATGGCTGCCGACCATTGTGGTGTGCCATTTTTCGCCCTTGTAGATGAAGTCGTTCCCGTCCTCATCGGAGGAAACTATTTTCAGCTTTGTCTCGTCGGGGATGATGAGCGGTGCATTTTCGAGCAGCGCCTTGATGCGGACGGTCTCCACCGCCTGCGGGGGATTTCTGCTCTGAAGGACACAGGGGCGTCCGTGCTTGATGATGCCCGCCTTGTGCCCGGCTATCTGTTCAAGGGTATTGCCGAGTATCGCGGTGTGGTCGTAGGATATCGAGGTTATGACCGTGCACAGCGGGTCTTCGATGATGTTTGTGCAGTCGAGCGTTCCGCCGAGACCCGTTTCAAACACGACGACATCACAGCCGAGCGCTTTGAAGTACAGAAGAGCGATAGCTGTGGTTATCTCAAACTGCGAGTAACCCGTTTCGGG
>CAMVPV010000269.1 GCA_947169455.1 uncultured Clostridia bacterium
GGACGCTGCGCGACCGCGCTTGCGTACAGACATATGGGGTATGCAGTCCCTAAAGATATGGGCGTTCCCGCAGAACAGCAAAGCCTTTTCGATAACTGATTTTTATTACAAGGAGATAATACAGAATGGGAAGATTATTCGGTACAGACGGCGCAAGAGGAGTTGCCGTAACGGAGCTCACCTGCGAGCTTGCGATGAGCATAGGCAGGGCTGCGGCTATCGTACTTACACAGGAGACCAGGCATAAGCCGAAGATAGTTATCGGCAAGGACACGAGGATATCCTCGGATGTACTTGAAGCAGCACTCACCGCAGGGATACTCTCCGTCGGCGCGGATGCGGTATCGTTGGGATATGTCCCCACGCCCGCCGTTGCATACCTTGTAAAGGAAAGAGGCGCGGATGCAGGTGTAATGATATCTGCTTCACACAACAGCATGGAATTCAACGGCATAAAGCTGTTTGCGGGAACGGGCTACAAGCTTTCCGATGAGATAGAGGAGGAGATCGAAAAGCTCGTCCTCGATGAGCCGGAAAAGCTCACAGCAGCGCTTGCGGACGGCGCATCGGTCGGCAGGATAATGCAGGACAGGAACGCTGCCGATGATTATATCCGCCACATACTTTCCACCGTGAACAATGACCTCGGCGGACTTCGCATCGCGCTCGACTGCGCAAACGGTTCGGCTTCGGCTACTGCGGAGAAGCTTTTCAGCGGCAGGGGAGCGCAGGTATATCTGCTCAGCAGCGAGCCCAACGGGATAAATATCAACGACAAGTGCGGCTCCACAAATATGGATAATCTCCGCAAATTCGTCACCGAGAACCGCTGTCATATCGGCCTTGCGCTCGCCGTCGACGCCGACAGGTGCCTCGCGGTCGATGAGAACGGCGTCATTGTGGACGGCGACAAGCTGATAGCTATCTTCGCTTCGGATATGGCGGAGCGCGGTACCCTCAACAAGAATACCGCGGTAGTCACGGTAATGACGAACATCGGTTTCCTGCATTTCGCAAAGGAACGCGGGATAGAGGTCATCACCACAAAGGTGGGCGACCGCTATATCCTCGAAGAGATGATAAAGGAAAACTATTCGGTGGGCGGCGAACAGTCCGGTCACATCATATTCAGCGAATTTGCAACTACCGGTGACGGACAGCTCACCGCAGTGCAGCTGCTTTCAATAATGCGCAGGACAGGAAAGAAGCTCTCCGAGCTTGCGGCTATAATGGAGAGATATCCGCAGGTTATGATAAATGTGCGGGTAGATCAGAAATTCAAGGAAGAATGGAAGAACACCCCTGCGATCACGGAAATAATATCGCAGTGCGAGGAAGAGCTCGGCTCGGACGGCAGAGTGCTCGTGCGTGAGAGCGGCACAGAACCGCTCATCCGCGTGATGCTCGAAGGAAAGAAATTTGACGTTATAAACGGTATGGCTAAGAAGATAGCCGATAAGATAAGCGAATGCAGTCAGTGAGGTATCTATGAGGATAGCCGACAGGTGGGACAGCTACAGTCTTGAGGATTGCACCTGTTCCGAAAAACTGGAGCGCTGGGGAGATATCGTTCTCATACGCCCCGACCCGCAGATAATCTGGAAAACGGAAAAGCGCTCGCCGCTGTGGAACAAGGCGCACGCACGGTATATCCGCTCGGAGAAGGGCGGCGGCAGCTGGGATAATTTCCGTAAATTCCCCGAGGAATGGAGCATAGATTACAGGCTGCCCTCGGGAACGCCGCTGAAATTCAGGATACGCCCCACGGGGTTCAAGCACACGGGGCTCTTTCCGGAGCAGGCGGTGAACTGGGATATGCTCGAAGGCATGATACTCGGCGCGGGCAGGAAGATAAATGTGCTGAACCTGTTCGCATATACGGGCGGCGCAACGCTTGCCTGTGCGGCGGCGGGAGCGGAGGTCTGCCATGTAGATGCATCCAAGGGCATGGTGCAGTGGGCGCATGACAATATCGATCTTTCGGGGCTTTCGGAAAAGCCGGTGCGCCGCATCGTCGATGACTGCGAAAAGTTCGTGAACCGCGAGATAAAGCGCGGGCGCCGCTACGACGGCATCATAATGGATCCGCCCTCTTACGGCAGGGGACCCAATCAGGAGATATGGAAGCTGGAGGACTGCATCTACGACCTCGTGAAGCTGTGCCGGAATGTTCTTTCCGACAAGCCGCTGTTCTTCCTGCTGAACAGCTATACGACCGGACTTTCGCCGTCGGTGATGGCGTATATCCTCTCAGATGTGCTGAAGACCGAACTCGGCGGTGAAGTCACAGCAGATGAGATAGGGCTGCCTGTGAAGTCGTCGGGGCTGTATCTGCCGTGCGGTTCAACCGCTGTGTGGAGCAGCTGATATGAAAAGATCTCCGAAAAGGAACTATACCGATCTGAAAAAGATCATATACCTGATAGCTGCGGTCTGCTGTATAGTTTTTCTGATATTTTCTCTGATATTCAGAAAATTTGCTGATAACGTATGGATAAATGCGATATGCTGATGGAGTGATTTCATGGAAAATATAATCTCTGCGGAGAACGTTGAATTTCATTACGCTAATGATATTGACGAGAATGCTCCGCCTAAGACCGTTCTCGACGGCGTTTCCCTCGATGTGAAAAAAGGGGAGTTCCTTGCGATACTGGGGCATAACGGCTGCGGCAAATCCACGCTCGCAAAGCATTTCAACGCAGTGCTGCTGCCCTGCGGCGGAAAGGTATATGCAGCGGGGATAGACACCGCCGACGATGACCGTCTTTTCGACATAAGACAGCACATCGGAATGGTGTTCCAGAACCCAGACAATCAGATAGTATCCACTATTGTTGAGGAGGATGTCGCATTCGCGCTGGAAAATATGGGTGTCGATCCCGCAGAAATGCGCCGCAGGGTCGATGATGCACTGAAGTCTGTGGATATGTACGAGTACCGCGATCATTCGCCGCATCAGCTTTCGGGCGGTCAGAAGCAGAGGATAGCTATCGCGGGGATAATCGCGATGCGCCCCGACTGTATCGTGCTCGACGAACCGACTGCCATGCTTGACCCCAAGGGCAGGAAGGAAGTACTGAAAACGATACGCAGTCTCAATCACGAATACGGCATAACCGCTGTGCTCATCACGCATTATATGGACGAGGCGGCGCTCGCAGACAGGATAGTAGTAATGGACGGCGGAAAGATAATTCTCGACGATGTGCCGTCCGAGGTGTTCTCGCAGGTAGAGGAAATGAAGGCAGTCGGGCTCGATGTGCCGCAGGCGACCGAACTCATGTACCGCCTGCAGAAGCTCGGTATGCCCGCAGATACACATATTATCGACGCTGAGGGCTGTGCGGATATGTTAGCCGCGATGCTCACTGCGTCCGCAGTATAAACTAAGGATAATTGAAATGGTAGCCTTAAAAACAGAAAAGCTGACCTATACTTCCAGCATAGG
>CAMVPV010000270.1 GCA_947169455.1 uncultured Clostridia bacterium
GGACGAAGTTCTTGTGTCCGGTCTTGTCGATGAGCTTTGAGAAAAGCATTATCAGTCCGGGCATCAGCGTGAATACGGACAGAAGCGAAAGGAATATCGCCTTGATAAGTACTATCGCGAGGTCCTGACCTATCCTGAAGCGCATGAACGCCAGCGCAACAAGACCCGATATAGTGGTGAGCGATGACGACGATATCTCGGGGATAGCCTTTGAGAGTGCCGTTATGCAGGCTTCACGGCAGTCGAGGTGCTCATGCTCCTCGGTGTATCGGTGCGAGAAGATGATGGCGTAGTCGATGGCAAGCGCGAGCTGGAGCACTATCGTCACCGAATCGGATATGAACGAGATAGTTCCGAGCAGGAAGTTCGTGCCCATATTGAGCAGCGCCGCCGTGCAGAACGTTATGAGAAGCACCGGCACCTCTGCAAAGGTCTTGGATGTGAACGTGAGCACCGCAACTATGATCACGGCAGCTATCGCAGTGACGAGGTTCATTTCCTCGGCGAGCGCCTCGGATTTGTTGTTCCCGACCTCACTGTCAATATATACATCATATTCCGAAAGGCTTTCCTTTATCTCCTTCATGGCAGCCTTTGCGCTCTCGCTGTCGGCGGGTTCATCAAAGGTCACCGAAAAAAGCGCGGAGGAGCTTTTGTAATGATCCCCTGTATCATCGAAAGCGATCTCATGTACGCCTTCGATACCCTCGATATCTTCCTTCAGGACAAGAGCAGTATCGTAGGTAATGTTCGACACCATTACCGAAGCTGTGCCGAAAGTGGTGAATTCACTGTCCATAAGGTCGAGCCCCTGCCTTGTTTCGGTGGTCTCGGGGAGATATTTTGTGATATCGTCCTCGACCTTGACCCAGTTCCGTGAAAACAGGCAGAAAATGCCGGCAAAAATGAAGATCAGGAAAAACAGGTTGCGCCTATCCACGATGCAGGATGCGACCTTATACATAAACGTCGCATCGTCCTTTTTCTTATCCATTGCCACACACCCTTCTTTAAATGTTATATTGTACGCTGCTTCGGGATATCCGATATGATCTCTGAAACAGCGGCGTTCAGACTGATCGGCGAGCAAAATGCTGACCAACGGTCATATTTGTTCAATATGATAAAATATAGTATATACCTTATGTGCATATTTATCAAGACAGAACTGTTAATTAAATGTAAATCTTGTGATGATGTGCATTGATCACTGCTCACTTTTGATCAGAACAGCCGCCAAGAATTGACATACGGCGAAATATGTGATATAATTCTTTAAGACTGGTTTAAGGTAACTGTTATATAATATATACGGTATCAAGATGCCGGAAATAAACGTAACAGAGGCGGACATTATGAGGGTACTTATTGTTGAGGATGAAAAGCGTCTGGCGGATGCGCTCGTGCAGATCTTTGCAAAAAACAAGGTGACCGCCGATGCGGCATACAACGGCGTTGACGGTCTGGACAACGCTCTTTCGGGTATATATGACGTTATAGTGCTCGATATCATGCTTCCGGGGATGAACGGCATCGAGGTGCTCGGAGAGCTGCGCAGGCAGGAAATAAAGACCCCCGTGATACTTCTCACCGCGAAGGGAGAGATATCCGACAGGGTAACGGGGCTTGACAGCGGCGCGGACGATTACCTTACAAAGCCGTTTGCGACCGAGGAGCTTCTTGCAAGGGTGCGTGCTCTCGGAAGGCGCAGCACCTCCGAACTCGTATGCAGCAATACTCTCTCGTTCGATGATATCTCTCTCGATCTTTCGACATATGTGCTGTCCTGCGGAAAGAATTCCGTAAAGCTCGGGCTGAAGGAATTTTCGATAATGGAGCTGCTTATCCGCAGCGGGAACAGGATACTCACAAAGGAAAATCTCCTTGTCAAGGTATGGGGATACGAGTCGGACGCAGAATACAACAACGTCGAGGTGTATATTTCTTTTCTGAGGAAAAAGCTCGGCTTCATAAAATCGGATGTATCTATAAAGACACAGCGCGGAGTTGGATACTGTCTCGAAGTGAAATGAGGTGCCGTGTATGATAAGAAAGCTCCGCATACGTATCACCGCTGTTATCATGATAGGTCTGACGATACTTATAACAGCTGTCGCATCCGGGATATACATCTTCATGCAGCGCTCCGAAACGGAGGAGACCGACAGGGCGATAGATTCTGCGGTCAATTCTGTTATGCGGGATGAAATGCCGCATGAAGACAAGGATACAAAGCCTAAGCCGCCGGATGGATTTGACCCTTTCATGCAAGGATTTCCGGGCTTTTCCGATCCGAGGCGTGAACCGGGCATTATCCCCGCATCAAGAAGCTGGATATCCGTGCTTGTCACACCGGAGGGCGGGACGGACGAGGTGGTTTACAGCAGCCCGTTCAGCAAGCCCGAAAATGAAGATGAGATATCGTCTGCCGCCTCCGGTATTGCCGCAGGAAACAGCGAGAACGGCTATATCGTCATCTCGGGAGTATCGTATAAATATCAGATAAAGCATTCCGGCGGAAAAACAAGGGTCATATTCATCGACAGGACGAACCAGCTTGCCACAATGCGGCGCCTGCTCATCGTGCTCGTTATCGTGGGGATATCTGCGCTTATCGTGCTGTTCCCGATAAGCATAATGGTTTCCGGATGGATAGTAAGACCTATCGAACGGACATGGAACGATCAGAAGGAATTCTTCGCGAATGCCTCGCATGAGCTGAAAACGCCGCTCACGGTCATCTCTGCAAATATCGACGTGATAATGTCCGACCCGGACAAGACCGTTTCGGAACAGGGAAAGTGGTTTGAATATATCAAATCCGAAGCGGTAAAGATGTCAAAGCTGATAAACCAGATGCTGTACCTCTCCAAGAATGACCGCGCGGAATCTGAGATGCTGATAACCGATGTCGCCGTTTCCGAAGCGGTGGAGGGTGCGTGCCTCGCGGCAGAAGCGCTCGCTTTTGAAAAGGGGCACGAGCTTGTCACAGACATAGAACCGGATATCACCTGCATGGGCGACAGGGAAATGATCGTCCGCCTTGCAAATATACTCCTCGACAATGCGATATCACATTCGGCGGACGGAAGTGCCGTCAATGTTGATCTGCACCGGAAAAAGGGCAGGAACGTCCTCACCGTGACGAATATCGGGGAATATATCCCGCCTGAGGAGCTTTCGCGGCTGTTCGACCGCTTTTACCGGACCGACAGATCCCGCACCGGCGAAACGGGCGGCTTCGGTCTGGGGCTTTCGATAGCAAAGACCATCGCGGAAAATCACAAGGGCACTCTCACGGCGTCCTCGTCCCCGGACGGTACGACCTCGTTCACATTCACATGGAACCATCCATGACGGTATGTTACAGCGTGCAGTATAACTATTTTCCTGAATCCGCAGTGTTCACATCATTTAATATCACTACCC
>CAMVPV010000271.1 GCA_947169455.1 uncultured Clostridia bacterium
CCCTTTAACTATCCGCTGAGTCGCTGATGATACCCTTGATAAGCTCGGCGATGTAAAGTTTTGCCTCATACTGCTCCGGTACGCTCATAAGCTGCATCTCCTCATCGGAAAGCTCATCGTCCGAGCAGCCAGGCAGACACAGCGGCGGATACATAACGCACCACCAGTTATGACCGCTCCCGCTGCCTATTATCACCCGCAGAGCAGTGTATTTTCCGGCGGGCACGGTGATATCATCATACGTTCGCGCATCGAAATACATATCGGCAAGCTCGCAGTGTGCGGTATAGCTGCAGTTGTTCTCCCGCAGCACTTCATTCGCTATATCCTCCGCCCTGCCGAGATTTTCCCGTGCTGCCGCGAGTATATCATCCCGCGAGGTGCAGCTCCCGAATATCTCCTGTGAATGTGATATCAGCGCATCCCGCACGAGCAGCTTTATCTGCTGGTCGTGCTCCGAATCGGATGCCGCAAGTATGTGCAGACGCAGCAGATCGTCGGTGAGGGCGTCATAGCCCGCATACACATCAGCTGCCGATGAGAACAGCAGTGAGATGACAAGTCCTGCGGCGGCTGCAAAAGTTTTTATGTCCATGACCGGATACCTCCCGTAAATTGAGTTCTATCCGATTATGGACATATTTTCATGTTCTTATTCGGCGAGTATCCTCCGTATCTCTTCGGACAGACGCTCTGCCGCTTTTTCGTGTGTCTTCTCGGAGGGGTGCCAGTCTGCCGCGATCCCGTCCTCCTCGCGCTGCGTATCGAACAGCATCGCAGATACCTTTGTATCTCCCGTTTCCTTTGTATATGCCGTTATCGCTTCTTCGATATCGGGATAGAGGTCGCTGCCCATGATGCCGAGCGTACAGAGTATGTATGCATCGGGATTGAGCTCGCGCACCTTTTTCAGGAATTCGGCGTAGGCATCGCGGAATTCGGCGCAGCGCTCCGGGTCGCCCTTGCAGTATGAGGAATCATTGGTGCCGAGGTTTATCACAACGACATCGGAGCGGAAATTTTCAAAGTTCCAGAAATCCTCACTGAGAAAGAAGTCTCCGTAATGGCCTGCCGTCCATGCGGTGCGCTTATAGAATTTCGGCACCACCTGATTGGGCTGCTTTACGCCGTTGCCGGTATATCCCGAGATTATGCCATAGCCGCTGTAGGATACCATGCTGTAATCCGCGCCGAGCATCTGTGCTGTCTTATAGGCGTAGGTCTTTGTGCCGTCCTCAGTGGCAGTGCTGAAATGATGTTCCCGCACCTCGTCATCCACTCCGTAGCCGCAGGTTATGGAATCGCCGACGAACTCTATCTTCAGATCGTTTTTGGGTGTAGGTTCTATGCCGCCCGAAGTCACCGCGGTTATTTCCTTTATGCCGAACGATGAATTCGACGCTTCGGAAAGCTTTATCACCGAGATGACATTCTCACTTTCCTCAGCGGCGGAGAATATCTCGTACTTTTTTTCGGGAGAAGTCACGAGCTCATCGAGCACGCGCTCGCCGTTGAGATACACCGCAAAGCGCGCGTATTTGCCGTCCTTTTCGGGGTCGCCGGCTATGTTGTCGCCGAGTATGGTGACCGAAGCGCCCTTCCCTCTGAATCTGAATTCACATCCGCTGTCCGTCTGTGCGAGCCAGAGCATACCGTCCTTGAAGGTCGTCCTGCCGAGCATTTTGACATTTTTTTCATAAGGGACGAACTGTTTTTCAACAGCCTCGGGCGGAGCAGTCTCTGTCACCGACACCATAGCCTCGGTTTCGGGGGGGCTATCATTTTTTCCCCCGCAGCCGGAAAATAACATCGGGAATACAAGGAGGAGCGGTATCATAATCTTTTGAAATTTCATACAAAAAACCTTCCGTTTCATATTTTAGATACACGGATCAACTTTCTTTGATAAAGATTCTAACATATTTTTTTGTTGATTTCAATGATTTTCGGGGCATACTTTTCATTATAGGATGAAAATTTACATACAGTACTTATTTCCGAACATATTTCACACGTTCCGCCGCACTTTCACAAATGATGTTCGACCATTTTTTTCCGTAAAACAAGGCATAATTGACATTGAAAACAAAAACCATAAATCAACAGCTTTATATCTGTCCGCAAATGCAGATATTAATACAGGGCGGTGATCTGCCCCGACATGAAAAAAATGCCGGACAAAGGCTTCGGAAAAAAGGATATGATAGCATTGAAGAAGACAGTCAGGCTGATAACGGTGATCGCCTGCCTGGCGGTGGTCATGGCGGCGTTCTTTATAGTATATTACAATGTTAGACTGCCGGACAGGTTCTATGTGACGCGCGGTTCTCCGCTTGAACTTGACAACAGCGTGAGCATACTCGCGGGCGCGGATATGTCCGGCAGGGTCAGCGGGAAAGCAGCCGCGGGAGATACCGCGAGCGCACAGCTCCGGCTTTTCGGGATATTCCCGATAAAGACCGTGGAGATATGCGAGTGTGATCCCTCGTCGGTGATACCGTGCGGGAGCCCTTTCGGGATAAAGATGCTCACCGACGGCGTAATGGTCGTCGATATAAAGGGCTTCCGCTGCGGGAACGAGATAGTATCGCCCGCCGCCGATGCGGGCATACGCAAGGGCGATGTGATAATGAGCATTTCCGGAAAGGACGTCACCTGCAATGAGGATATCGTTTCGATACTCTCATCGGGCGGCGGAAAGACGGTCGGCGTGAAGATAATGCGGTCGGGCGTGAGGTCGGTGGTGTTCATGAAACCGGAACGCTCATCGGAGGACGGCTGCTGGCACGCGGGTATGTGGGTGCGCGACAGCTCCGCAGGCATAGGCACGATGACCTTCTGCGACCCCGTGAACGGCACATTTGCAGGGCTCGGGCATCCGGTCTGCGATATCGACACGGGAGAGATACTCCCGCTGTACAGCGGCGAGGTATCGGAAGTGATGATAAACGGCGTCAGACGCGGATATTCAGGCGAGCCGGGCGAACTTATGGGTTCATTCATACCCGGAAAGCCCTGCGGCAGCCTTGAGGTAAACTGCGGCGAGGGGCTGTACGGACACATCAGCCGCGTGCCGGTAAATACGGAGGCGGTGCCGGTGGCTATGCGGCAGGAGGTGGTGCCGGGAGAGGCGGTCATATATTCGACGGTGAAGGGCTGTACACCCAGGTGTTACGCCATCTCGATAGAAAGGATAGACCTCTCGGACACGGACTGCCGTAACATGGTGATAAAGGTGACGGACAGCGCGCTGATAGAAGAAGCGGGCGGCATAGTTCAGGGGATGAGCGGCAGTCCGATAATCCAGAACGGCAAGCTTGTGGGCGCGGTCACTCATGTGTTTGTGGATGACCCGCGCCGCGGATATGCGATATTTGCGGACAGTATG
>CAMVPV010000272.1 GCA_947169455.1 uncultured Clostridia bacterium
CTGTCGGACTGATCATTTTCCAGGGCGACGAGGGAACGGCATTCGTGATGATGTGCATTTTCCTGTTCATGGTATTCGCGGCGGGCATATCGTGGAAATATATCCTTCCGTGCGTGATAGCCGCGCCGGTGGGGGTGTATCTGCTGTGGAACTACTTCATGCAGCCGCACCAGAAAATGCGCTTCCGCGTGCTCTTTGAGGAAGACTTCGACCCCATGGGCTACGGATATCAGCAGTTCTACGGAAAAATGGCTCTCGGCAGCGGGCAGATATTCGGCAAGGGTCTGTTCTCGGACGATTTTATCCCGGTGCCGGTCGCGCAGAACGACTTTATCTTTGCATATATCGGACAGGCGTTCGGGTTCATCGGGTGCATATCGGTGATATCGGTGCTTACCTTCATCTTCATGAAGATATTCGCAGATTCCCGCACGGCGAGGGATCCTCTCGGAAAGTATATATGCATGGGGATGTACTCGATGATATTCATACACTGTGTGCTCAACATCGGGATGGTCCTCGGTGTGATGCCGGTCATCGGCGTTCCCCTGCCGTTTCTCAGTCAGGGCGGCTCGTCGGTGCTTGCGCTGTTCATCGGCATAGGGCTCGTGATGAGCACCTACGCACATTCCGAAAAGCAGTACCATGTGTTCTATGATGAGGATTGAAAGATAGTATGGATCTTACGGAAAAGCTTACAGGATTATACGGCGGGGATGCCGTTGAAAAGCAGAAAGCGCGCTACGCTGCCGCTGCGGAAAAATTCCGCGGACTTTACGGGGACGGCAGCATCCGCGTATTCTCAGCGCCCGGAAGGACCGAGATAGGCGGCAACCACACCGACCACAACTGCGGCTGTGTGCTTGCGGCTGCGGTAGATCTGGATGCGGTCGCTTTCGTGCGCAAAAGAAGTGACAATATCATAAACGTGACCTCTGACGGCTTTAAGATATCACCGGTCGATGTTTCGCAGACCGCCCCCGTGAGCGGTGAGGAGGGCACCTCCGAGGCGCTTATCCGCGGAACGGCAGCCGCCCTCGCGGACAAGGGACATTCCCTCTGCGGGTTCGATGCCTACGTTACCTCGGACGTGCTGCGCGGCAGCGGACTTTCTTCGTCGGCGGCGTTTGAAGTGCTCATCGGCAGGACGATAGCAGGTCTGTGCTGCGAGGATGTCTCCGCAGCGGAGATCGCGATCGCGGCGCAGTATGCCGAAAACGTCCACTTCGGAAAGCCGTCCGGTCTTATGGATCAGATGGCATCATCGGTGGGCGGACTGATAGGTATAGATTTCGCAGATGTGAAAGCGCCGATCGTGCGCTCGCTGAAATTCGACCTCGCGGCAAGCGGATATTCGCTCTGCATCGTCGATACCAAGGGCAGCCACGCCGACCTCACTCCCGAATACGCAGCTGTTCCCGCAGAGATGAAAGCGGTCGCAGCGTTCTTCGGAAAAAGTGTTCTCCGCGAGATAACAAGAGAACAGCTCCTTGACAGCATTTCCGCCGTGCGTGAGAAATGCGGCGACCGCGCTGTACTGCGCGCGCTCCACTTCTTCGATGAGAACGAACGCGCCGTGAAGGAATTCGACCTGCTTGAAAAGGGTGATATCACGGGGTTCCTCTCCGCCGTGAACGAGAGCGGTGAGAGCTCCTACAAATATCTCCAGAACGTTTTCCCTTCGGGGATACCCCGGGCGCAGGCGGCAGCACTCGGGTTATATACTGCCGAAAGAGTGCTGAAGGGACGCGGCGCCCACCGCATACACGGCGGCGGGTTCGCGGGTACTATACAGGCGTTCGTCCCGCACGATATGCTCGATGAGTTCACTGCCGCCGAGGAAAGGATATTCGGCGCGGGCAGCTGCTACAAGCTGCGCATCCGTCCGGAGGGCGGAACGGAAATTGCACTGTGACGATATGTCGATTTGCATAAAAATCCGCGCAAAACCGTGCTCTGCGTTGTTTTTCACAGAATTTTCACAAATCATACAGAGCAGTAACACATATATGGTGTACTATGAAGAATAATACAGTGCCGGGAAAAGTATATCCGCCCGGCGGAAATAAATACGGGAGTTGGTGAAGAAAGATATTTGTGAGGAAGAACAGAAGATACAAAGATAAATATCTGTGCATATTGCTGTGATCAGCATTGCAGATTTGTGCAGATATACAAAATCACCGATCAAATGAAAAAAACAATCCGCCACGGGTGTTTATTATACAGAAGCAATTCGACCGCCCGCCGGCAAGAGACAATATCAGAACGGAGGAAACATTATGAAAAAAGAACAGATAGCCAAGATAGCAGGTGTTGCTCTTTCCGCAGTGCTTGCACTCAACAGCATCCCGCTCGCTGTCGGTGCCTATGACAACTATCTCGACCACACCGCCATGACACTCACAAAAGGCTACTCTACCACACTTAAAGTAGGCGGCAGCTATAATTCCATATCCTGGTCGTCATCCGACCCGACAGTTGCCAAGGTGACAAAAAGCGGCAAGGTCAGCGGTGTATCCGCCGGTACCTGCTACATATACGCTTCAGTTGACGGCGATACCCTCGCCTGCAAGGTGACTGTATCCGCAGGAAAGATCTCCGTAAGCAGCACCAACGTTACCGTAGGCGTCGGCGAAAGCAGGGATATCACTGTAACAGCAAAGGGCTCCCACTCGCTGAAGGCTGTCCCCGAGGATCGCTCTCTCGTATCCCTCTCATGGCAGAAGCCTTTCAGGAACGATGACATCGGTCTGAGGATCACCGGCAAGAATTCCGGTACAACAAGAGTCAAGATCTATATGACCAACTACACCAGCGTATATAAGTACGTTACCGTTAAGGTAGGCAGCGGTCAGATAGACAGCAGCAGCACATACAGCAGCGCTTATCCCTATTACAGCAGCTATACCCGCAAATACTACAGGACATATCAGGACGCTGTAAAGGCATCCAACAATAACAGCTCCTATGTATCGCTCGGCAATGCGTCCTCTATCGATTCCAGCTATACATACTCGGCTTCATATCCGTATTACAGCAGCTACACCCAGAAGTACTACAGGACATATCAGGACGCTGTTACCGCATCCGGCGGAAATTCCGCATACGTTTCCAGCGGCGACGCTTCTTCTGATTACCGTACTTCCTACAACGCAAGCTATCCCTATTACAGCAGCTATACAAAGCGCTACTACAAGACCTATACCGCCGCTGTGAACGCATCCAACGGCATATCCTCGTACGTTTCGATGGTAAACGGCAATGTATATGATGTCACGGTAGAAGAGGGCGCCTGCGGCGGAGCATCCCCCGCAGCTCCCAAGGCAGCTCCCGTGGCAGCTCCCAAGGCTCCCGCAGCCGCTCCCAAAAAGTCCGCA
>CAMVPV010000273.1 GCA_947169455.1 uncultured Clostridia bacterium
GCTTCTTGTCCTCCAGTATGCTTTTTGTGAATCCCTCGGGTATCACTACCAGTGACCTTATGCCGAGCCTTTCAAACTCAGCGGCGTAATCCTCGCCCGTTACTTCCACCATATTGGGTTTGGAGCCGTGCTCCTCCAGCTTGGAGAGCACATACTCCGTAAATTCTGTCTTATCCTGATCGCAGATATTCACCTCGGAGGTATTCATCCCCTCCTCCATGGCGCTGCCCATAAGCTGCCCCATCAGGATATATATCATCATCGTGAATACGAGCCCGAATATCGTCTGGGCATTTATGAGACCCCTCAGCTCTTTTTTCAGCAAAGCTCCGAATTTCACTTCTGTTCCTCCATTCCGCCAGTTTCGGCGACAACCTTTTCAAACACCTCTTCAAGGTTCTGCGCATCGAAATGCTGCTTCAGCTCGTCTATCGTTCCAACGCAGAGAAGGTGTCCCTTCGCTATGATGCCCACCCTGTCGGATACGTACTCTATCTCGAGCATATTGTGCGATGACAGCAGGAAGCTCATGCCCTGTTCCTTGGCAAGGCTCTTTATGCTCCTGCGGATATCGAGCGCGTTTATGACGTCAAGACCGGAAGTTGCCTCGTCCATTATCGCAAGCTTCGGAGCGGTCATCACCGCGCGCGAGAGCAGCAGCTTGCGTATCATTCCTCTCGAATAGCTCGCTATCTTTTCATTGAGCCTGTCCCCGAGACCGCACATCGCCTGTCCGCGCCTTACGAACAGGTCGAGTTCTTCCTTGTCCTTTGCGAAAAGCCCCGCCATGAATTCAAGGTATTTTTTGCCGGTCATGGTCTTGTAGGCGCCCGCCTCATCGGGCAGATAGGTGATGCATTCCCGCACCTTGTCGGGGGTCTTCACGACAGAAAGCCCGTTCACGAGCGCATCTCCCGATGTAGGGGTTATAAGCGTAGCTATCATTCTTATCGTAGTGGTCTTTCCGGCGCCGTTGGGACCTATCAGTGCGAAGATCTCGCCCTCTCCCACCGTAAAGGAAATATTGTCGGCGGCTTTTATGCCCTTTTTGTATTCCTTGGTAAGACCGTTCACTTCAAGTACGTTCGCCATTGAATTATTCCTTTCATTCAGATCAGCAGATCCCGTCTTTTGATATATTTGCCGTGCTGCCGGATATACACCGTAGATCTGTGTGAATTTCCGGCTGCGCGTAGTATAAGAAAGTATATCATTGCCGAGAAAAAATGTCAATATACATACCACACAAATTTAACAATTTACGTTCTGCATTATATGTCTCGGTAAGCGGCGCCGCTGCGGTACGGCTGCCCTTCACACGGCAGAAGGTGCCGGGCTGCATTTTACTGGGCAAATACTAACAACAGCCCTGTGCAGTATCTGCTTATAAAATATCAATATTGTATATTGACATTTGATTAAAAAAATGTTAAAATGAAGAATATCCATAAATTATATCGAAAAAGGAGAATTATAATGGCAGACAGGTCTTTTGACATGGAGGGTCTTTCCGCGGGAGGAGCCTCTCCCGATCCGCTTGCGCCTGCAGGAGGACGCCCCGCATCAAATTCATATATGGACGACATAAGCAGCGGGAATGATGATTCCTCATTCATCCCTGATAATACATGGAAGAGCAGCTCCGTAAAAACCGAATTCGACGCACTTGAAGTGCCCGATATCTCGGATATGGATGACATAGAGACTCCCGTCATCCACAGGGCGGCTACCCACTCCCCGCAGTATTCCGCAAGCAGGGATTTCGACGCTCTCGATGTTCCCGATACATCGGGTATGTCCGATATCAATACCCCCATAAGCACCGCACACAAGCCCTCTCCGTCAGGCACCGGCTCAGCCGGCAGCATGGGTTCATCTCCCCGTCCGTCCTCCGGCAGTACATACGGCGGCACCGGCTCTTCCCCCCGTCCGTCCTCCGGCAGTGCTTACGGCAGCACCGGGACACGCTCCGCAAATTCATACGGCAGCTCCGGTTCGTACAGCAGCTCGGGCTCATACACTCCCTCGCGCAGTATGCCTTCCCCCGAACAGTTCTATGCCAATCAGACCGATTCCTCGAAGGATTATGAGAACGGACGCACTATCGTAATGATAATCGCCATAACATACGCATTCTTCCACTTCATAGGTTTCCTTGCGGATATCACCGTATTCAACGGACTTATGCTCGCTGTGGAGATCGGCTTCGCGTTCGCACTGTTCAAGGGCGTCCGCTGGGCAAAGAAATGGTTCGTTATAGGAAACTATATCAACGCTGTCCGCACCTTTATCGGCATCTCCATACTTAAAGGAGCCGCTGCTGCACTGGGTATGGACGTTCCCGGCTGGGCGGTAGCCGTGCTGGTCATCTCTGCGCTGATAGATATTGTCGCTGCAACACTTATCTGGGTGGATAAGCGCGTACTTACCTACTTTGAATATCTGTAAGGAGTCCTTCTCATGAGCGATACCGTCATCACCCCTGAAAGCCTGCTCGAAACCGCGCACAAGGCGGCGGAAAATGCCTATGCTCCCTACTCCGGTTTCAAGGTGGGCGCGGCGCTCCTGACCGCCGACGGCAGGATATTCACCGGCTGCAACATCGAGAACGCGACCTACGGAGCGACCAACTGCGCTGAAAGGACTGCCGCGTTCAAGGCGGTATCCGAGGGCTGCCGCGAATTTACCGCGATAGCCATCGTCAACAACACCAAAGGCGGGCTCACCTTCCCCTGCGGTATATGCCGCCAGGTGCTCGCGGAATTTTCCCCCGCCCTCGATATAATACTTGAGGACGACACGGGAAAGCCTGCGTTCTATAATCTGAAGGATCTGCTCCCGTGCTCGTTCACGCTGTGAGGTGAAAGGTTTGTACAAGCCTGTGTTCCCGATAGTTCTCGGTGCTGCACTGCTGATATGCACGTTCATCACCGACAGGGTCTATTCGGACAGCGTATATATCTCCCGCATCGAGGAACGCGCACGGTATGCCTCACTTGACGCCGACCCGCACGGTACATACGGCGGCTATACTCTCGATGAGCTCGGCTTCGGCTACAAGCCGACCCGCCGTTTTTTCGGCAGGGATATGATAGATTTTCCCGTGGTGACACAGTTCCCCGAGCTGCCGACCGGCTGTGAGGTCACCTGCGCCGCGGCTCTGCTGAACTTTCTCGGGTTTGATATCGACAAGGTCACCCTGTGCGATGAGTATATGCGCAAGAGCGACAATTTCTACGTGAACGACCTCGGCGAGAGCTTCGGTCCCGACCCCTCGCTCTGCTTCGCCGGCGACCCAAGGGATCACGGATACGGCTGCTACGATACTGTCATAGTACAGACGATAAACAATTACCTCAAGGACATCGGCGAGAT
>CAMVPV010000274.1 GCA_947169455.1 uncultured Clostridia bacterium
GTACTTCATTATTCAATATCTATATCGGGCTTGTCCTCGGGATTGCTCAGCAGTGCCGTGATGACCCTGCGGTAGAATTCCGACGGATTGCGTTTCAGCCGCTCCGCAATGAGATCTGCCTGTTCTTCGTCGGGCGCATACAGCTCCGTCTTCATCAGCGCGATATTTCCGTCGGATATCGAAAATCTCAGCACACAGCCGTTCTCAGCGGGGGCTGTCTCACACGTACATTCGTTGCTGTGGCGTATCTCCGCAAAATAAGAATACGCCGTTTCAAGTATCTTCCTGCGGAAAGGCGCGGGCACGGACAGATCGAAATATTCTGCGCCGAGACGCCCCTTTTCCTCGATATTTATACAGCAGATGCCGTTCTCCGTACAGCGCGACAGCGCTCCTGTGCGGATGAGCTCCTCCAGCGCCTCGGAATAGTAGAAGTGGTTTATGACCTCGCTCTGCATGGCTATCTCATGCAGCTGCTCCTCCCCTACCGGACGGTTCAGCTTGTTCATAAGGTAGCAAAGCAGTATCTTTGAATGATGCAGGTCATTCATTTCGGGAACGGTAAATTTTCTTGGGGGCATAGTATCTCTCCGTAATTTACAAAGGCTTTATATCGCTGACGACATTGTATATATAATACACCAGCATTATCCAGCACGGAACGGAACATATCATCACAGGCAGCGTTCTCTTCCTGTGATATTCCGTATATTCGGGAACGGGCAGCTTCTTTTTCAGCGCGAGAACTATCAGAAGTATAGTTCCGATGACCGCGAGCGATATCATCGCTCCCGTCTGAACCGCAAGATTGAGATCGGGATCTTTTATAAGCTCGTAAAGGTACATATGGCTGTTTATCACGATATGCGCTATCACGGAAGGTATCAGCGACTTCATCTCGATATCGGCATACGCGAATATCATCCCCACGATGAACCCGAGCAGGAACTGATAGATATTTCCGTGTGCGAGCCCGAATATCAGCGCGGAGACCACTATCCCGAACCGCTTGCTCACCTTGCAGAGGTTCGTCATTATGATGCCGCGGTAGAATATCTCCTCGGTTATCGGCGCGATCAGCGCAGCGGATATGATATCCAGCACATACACCGCTCCCACGGGGTCGGTCGTCTCCGGGATATCTATCGTAAATCCGTAAGAGCTGCGCGCAGTATCAATAAGCACATCGACGATATACACGCTGTTCGCCACGCCCAGCGATATCACCGCGACGGCGAGCAGCTTTCCGAAGGAAAGCTCAGAGGTGCCCCACAGCTTCGTGAACGGACGCTCCGAGCGGCAGAAGTACGCCGTGCTTAATATTATCGTGGATGCAAATACCGAAAAGTACGCATATATAATGAACGGCAGCGAGCATATCACCTGCCCGTCGGCGTTATACTGATAGATCTCCGTGCCGGCTATCTTGTACACTAAGATTATCAGAAGCGCAGCCGCAAGCGCTATCGCCTCGTGTATCATCAGCAGCAGACCGACCTTCGAGAAATTCTTGCGGATAAGCCTTTTCTCATGCGGATATACCGCATACGGCTGCGGGTACGGGGCATAGTAATTATAATTCGGATAATAATGCTGCGGGAAATCGTTCTGCGGGTACGGGGGCTGCGGCTGACCGTTGCTGTAATAATTCATAAATATCTTATCACCGCTATGACCTTGCCCAGTATGCTGCAATCGCTGACGATTATCGGCTCCATGGTGTCATTTTCGGGCTGAAGGCGGTAATGCTCCTTTTCCTTGTAAAATCTTTTTATCGTGGCTTCTTCGCCATCTACGAGAACAGCGGCTATCTCGCCGTTCTTCACCGATGCGCACTGTTCAACAACCACGATATCGCCGTCGAGTATGCCGGCTTTTATCATGCTTTCGCCCTCAACATTGAGCGCGAACAGCTTTCCGGAATAGTTCCTGTCCGGCTGGAAGCTGATGAATTCGGTGATGTTCTCTATCGCGGTGATAGGCTGCCCCGCAGTTACCTTGCCCGCGAGGGGCACCATCATGCCGCGCCTGCCCACGGGACGCACCGCGCGGTTGATGCCGTCTGTCTTTTCGAGAAGCCCCTCCTCAACGAGGTTGTTTATGTATCTTGCGGCGGTCGATGTGGAGCGTATGCCGAGCTCGGCGCATATCTCGCGCACTGAAGGCGGCAAGCCGTCCTCCGAGCGGCTGACTATGTACTCAAATACTTTTTTTTCGATCTCTTTCATAAATCGCCGATCCTTTCATAATAATGTCATTATTTTAGCAGAATTGATAATTTATATTTACTAACATCTTCCCAGACCGTTGAATCTCCATTCGGGATCTGCATCACTGCGAACCAGCGTAAAGCTTGCCGTATCATCAAATCCGCAGTTGCACCACCAATTCCTATCGCTGCACGAATACATTTCTGCTTTTATGTGAATTTTTTGCTGACCATCTTCTATTTCATCATCAGCAGCAGCGGGGTCATACCATATCTTTACCACCCACGCCGTTCTCCACGGATAGAGCCAGTCGCTCCCGTCAAGATAGTGCAGTGCTTCCTTTTGGGTGATCTCAAGCGCGCGCCGAACATCTTCATCGCTGTAAATTTCACTTTCCGGAACGGGCATTACGACTTCGGGAGAATATGCCTGCAAGGGTGTCACACCTATATTTTCGTAGGCGGTCATGCAGTGTTTCACAAAATTCGCACCGAAAAATACATACGGGAGAAGGATCAGAATAAGAACTATCCCGATCACGATAAGCAGCGGTTTTAATATCTTCTTTTTCGGAACAGTATCGGTCTTTGTATCCATAGCATTGCTCCTTTAATTTATATCTGCTTTCCTTTTTCTTCAGGGGGACGCCCTCTGTCGCAGGGCGGCGACCGAGTCGCTGTCTGCTTTCGCGCTGTTACAAAAAAGCAGCTGTTCGGCGACACCCGCGATCGTTACTTCACGATTTGCTCTGAACCCCTCCGCCTCACTGCGCTCGGCACCTACCCTTTGAGGGGAGACTTTTTATGATCGGGTTTCCAAAGGTCACGGACAGCGGGTCGCCCGCCCCTTTGGCGGGTCTGGGCAGAGCCCAGCCTGCGGAGCAACGCCGAAGGCGCGATCTACTCCAGTGGGACAATTTCGGAAAGATCGTAGGGAGTTTCCTGATATACGCAGTAGTTGAGCCAGTTCGAGAACATGAGGTTCGCGTGGCAGCGCCATTTGAACACGGGCTTCTTTGAGGGGTCGTTATCCGGGAAATAGTTCTCCGGCATCTTTATTTCGATGCCCTTTCCGAGGTCGCGTGAATACTCCGAGGCAAGCGTCATAAGATCATACTCGGAATGTCCCGTCGCAAAGAACTGACGGTCGGTGACATCCGCGACT
>CAMVPV010000275.1 GCA_947169455.1 uncultured Clostridia bacterium
GCCGCCGATAATGCCGATCTTCTCGCCGCGCTCTATCTTCATGCAGATATCGTTCAGAACGTCCGCACTGCCGGGGTAATGGAAATCAACGTGCGAAAATTCGATAAGCGGCGCATATTTCTCCCCGCTGCCGATATCGTGATCATCAAGCTCCTCGGGTACTGCGTTAAGTATATAGCGTATCCTTTCGATGGATACCCCCGCGCGGCTGAGATCAGCGATGGTGCGTCCGAGTTCGCGCACCGGCCATACCAGCATCGCATTGTACGATACGAATGCGATATAGCTGCCCGCGGTTATCCTTCCGGAAACACAGAAAGCCGCTCCCACGGCAACAACGGTCATGACCTGAAAGCCGGACATAACATCGCCCAGCGCCCAGAACCTGCTCAGCAGGCGCATCAGCCTTTTCCACAGATCTGTGTATTCCTCGTTCGTGGAGAAGAAACGCTCACATTCAAACGCTTCCTTTCCGAAAGCTCTTATTACGCGGTTGCCGGTGAGGTTTTCCTGCACTATTGAGGACACCACGCCCTCCTGCGTGTCTGCTTCGAGGAACGCCGCGCCTATCTTAACGTGGAATATCAGCGAATAGCCCACTATCACCGGAATGAACGCCGCAGCTATCAAAGTGAGAAATGGATCTATCCCCACCATGAACACCATGCTGAGGATTATCATAAGGACAGTGCGTGCGAATGAAGTCAGCTGCGCCGAAACGAACTGCTTGACCGTTTCCACATCGGAGGTGCATCTCTGCAATATATCACCCGTGGAATTCGCACTGTACCATGACATTTTCAGTTTTTCCGCGTGCGAATACAATGTGTCCCTCATCCTGCGGACAAGCTTTTCTGCGCCATATCGGTTCAGATATTCCTGAAAATACCTTGCAAGTGCGCCGGTGAGCGCAACTACTATCACGCAGAGCGCGGGTATGTACAGATGGGTCTTTATATGCTCCGTGCCGCCGAAAAATGCTATGAGCGACGCACCTATCCCGTCCTCGGGCAGTTTTTCGCTGCCAAGGATATAATCTATCACGCAGGATATGATCTTGGGATTTATGAGGTCTATCACCGAGACAGCCGCGGAAAGCAGCATACTTGCCGCAAAGAATACCGCGCTGCCTTTCAGTTCGTATCTCAGCAGCGATGCACCGGTGGGAAAGCGTTCTTCTCCTTTATTATTCTTTTTATTATCTATCATACTATTCCTTCATATTTCAGCCTATCAGTCGGATAAACAGCTCATCAAGCTTCTGCCAGTCTCCGTGAGTTCTGATATCGCCCGACTTTGCAAGAATATCTTCTGTCTCCGCGATATTCCTTTCGATATACCTGTTCAGCACATCGATGCGCTTTCCGGTACCGATCTCGGGAGTGCTCATCTTGCGTGCAACGAGCTCATCTACGGCGGGTCTTACATCGGGGTCGAGCTCCGATGCCGCAAGCTCACTGAAAAGCACCGGCGGCGGTGTGCCGTTGTCGAGTATCCACCTGCACGCGAGCAGCGGTCTTATCACGTAAAAGTACTTTTTCAGACGCACCTCCTCTCCCTTCAGATAGTTCTTGTAATTTGCCTTTGCGGTGCTCAGATAATGATACAGTCCCGCCTTGCTGCAGAAGTATCCGTTTATCAATGTCCTTACCCTCTGCCAGTCGTCGGTGGTCTTATATACTATCGGAGAATTGTTCCATTCAAACAGCGTGGGATTTGAATTCTGAAGCAGACGCAGCGCTTTCTGTATATCCCAGCCGTTGATATCGAGCGTTTCATCGAGCTGCCATTCGATGACGTCCCTCGTCGGTTCGAGCCGCAGGTAAAATTCCCGCGGGCGCTTATAGATGAAGCGCACATCATAATCGCTGTCGGGCGAGGCAAATCCCCATGCCCTGCTGCCCGATTCTGCACAATGTATTATCTCCACATTTTCCGTGCTTTCTATCTCCTTCAGCTTTTCAGCCACTATCTTCTCTATATCCATGTTATCTCCCTCGTTTTCCGAAAATATATCAGTCATTATAACATATCGTTACGGTATTGTCAATCAAAAAATTACCCCGGGTCATTCCGCGAATGATCCGGGGCGTCAGCTATTTGTTTCAATTGTCGTTATTTTCAAGCCTTCCTGTGTTTTCTGTACAAATTCGGTTTGCCCCCGTGAAAAGATCACTTTCTCCTGTCGGGCTTGTTCTTTTTCTGCTCGTACATACGCGCGTCGCTCACCTTGAGCAGCTCATCAAGATCAGCGCTTGCAGCAGGCGATGTGCAATACCCGCAGCTTATGCCCACCTTATAGGCTTTGCCCGAATGTTCATTGTAATTCGCCGTCATGCTTTCAATGCGCTTCATGAACTTTTCCGCTTTGTCTTCGGAATAATCCGGCGCGAATACATAGAACTCATCGCCGCCCGTCCTCGCGGATATCTCGCCCGAATCGCAGCACACCGAGATAATGCGCGCTGCCGCCTTGATAGCCGCGTCGCCCTCGTGATGTCCGTGCGCATCGTTGATCTTTTTCAGTCCGTCCATATCGAGCACGAACGTGCATACCGTATTCTTTGCGTCAGCCGCAGAAAGCAACCTCTGTGACATACTGTAAAAGCCGCGGCGGTTCAGCATTCCCGTCAACTCATCGCTGAGGCTCTTGTTCTCCAGCGAATCTATGAGCTTGTCGATGCGGTCGTTTTTAAGAAGCGTTTCAAGTGTCATCGAGAGCATCATCAGCCACAATATATAGAATTCACTGTTTCTGCCGTCGTTGTGCATCTCAACAGCAGCATATCCGAAAATACGTTCCGCATTGTTTATGCCTATGAGAAGATAGAAATGTGAGGTGTCCGAGACAGATCTCGGGATAAGCTCTCCCAGTCCAAGGCTGTGCTTCGGGCGGATATATTCACTCTTTCTGTCGACCCATATAACGGGGGTGAATTTTCCGGAAGGCTCGGTGAAGTCGCTGTCACAGGAAAGCCTGCCTTCGCTGTCTTCAAACAGCATAAGGAAAAACGACGAATAATCACCGAAATTGACAGCCCTTTCGATGAACACCTGCTCCAGCTTTTCGAGACTATCCACCTTGTTAAGGCGCATCAGCGCTGATTCTGTATTGAGGAGCTGATATATGAACAGCCTGTTTGCCTTGTATTCATGATCTATCTTTTTGGATTCACTGCGGTAATCAATAGATCTGCATCCGCAGGAATGATTGATTATCGGCTTGGAATATACACAGATATCGTCTGCTTCCGAACTGCCGTCTATAAGTCTCTCCATGGCGCTCAGCGTGTTCATCGCAAGATCGGACTGTTCCCTTGTTGCGGAGGTAAGATGCGGCAGTATCATCTCCTGACCGTCT
>CAMVPV010000276.1 GCA_947169455.1 uncultured Clostridia bacterium
GAGCTCTTTAAAATGATCGAGAGCAGCATCTCGATGGATCTTCTGGCGCGCTTCTGCCGCAGATACGGGTATGAGCCGTATCTGGAGGATGTTGATTTTTCGGCGCGCATACCCGGGCTCGTATCAAATAAGTATGATATGTGCGTCTCGTCTCTATCGATAACCGAAGAAAGAAAAGAGAGCATAGATTTTTCAGAACCGATATATGACGGCGGCATAGTGCTCGCAGTAAGGGCGTCGGATATAGCCGGTACGGCAGCCGCACAGCACGGTCAGGCGCAGGAAAGCTCATATACCGGATTCAACGGGAAGCGAATGGGGATAAGGGCAGGCTCTAATTTTGAGGATATAACACTTGAGAGATTTCCGGACAGCGAATATCTTTACTTTGACAGCGGCAGCGATCTTATAGCTGCACTTGTCAATGACAAGATAGATGCCTTTCTTGAGGACGAACCGGCTGCCGCTATGATGCACGAAGAGCAGCCCGATGTTGACTATATCAGGGAGCCGATAGTAGATGATGACTACTGCTTTGGATTTGCGAAAGGCACGGAGCGCTCGGAAAAGCTGAGGGGAGAGTTCAATGAACTGCTTGCGGAGCTGAAAGCGAACGGCGAGCTTGAAGAGCTGAAGAAAAAATGGGTCGGCAGCGATGAATCGGCAAAAGTACTCGATAAAACGGGGCTTACCGGTGAAAACGGAACGATAACGGTGGTGACCCGTGTGGGAAATGTTCCGTTTGCTTATAACGCAAATGGTGAGGTCAGCGGCTACGCAGTGGAATTGACAACCATGTTTGCGCGCAGATACGGGTACAGTATTAATTATGAACAGGCAGAACTGAATTCCTGCTTAGCAGGACTTTCAACAGGAAAGTATGATATTTTGGCAGGCAGTCTTTCAGTGACAGAGGAACGCAAGCAGAGCATGGATTTCTCTGATGTCATATACAGCGGGGGAGTGGTGCTCGTTGCAAGATCATCCGATCTGCACAGAAATGACACCGTTGAGGACAGACCTCTTTCGTACTATGCTGAAAACGGAAAGATCGGTGCTATAACCGGCGGTCTTTATGAAGTTGAACTGTCAAAGAGGTTTCCCGATGCCGAGATACTCCAGTTCAACGCACAGCCCGATCTTGCGATAGCGCTCAGCGAAGGAAAGATAGATGCTTTCACCTGTCCGGTTTCATCCGCAAAGGATTTCATGGCTGCCGACAGCTCGCTGACTTATCTTAACGAAGTGTTCATGAAGATACCTTACGGATTTGCGTTCGGAAAAACTGAGGGTGAGAATCGTCTGCGCGATGAGATGAACGAATATCTGAAAAAGATACACGCCGACGGTACATACGATGAGATGATCGATATATGGTTCGGAGATGATGAAAGCAGGAAGATCATCGATCTGACAGGACTTGACAGCGGCGAAACCGTACTGCGCTACATCACCGCATCTACGATGCAGCCCTACTCGTATATCAAGGACGGACAGAATGCGGGTCTCGAAGCGGACATCATAGCGCGGTTCTGCCGGGAATACGGCTACGGACTGAAGATCGACAATGCGGATTTTGCCGCACTCATCCCGGCAATATCATCGGGGACATACGATATAGCCTCCGGCACGATAATGATAACCGATGAACGTGCACAGAGCGTTGATTTCTCCGATGTATATTATACGACAGATGCCGTTGCGGTAGTCAGAAAGGAGACATTGCCTTCTGAGGTTGAAACTGCTTCTGTGAAAGCTTCGTTCATAGATGATATCAAAAGCAGCTTTGAAAAGAACTTCATCCGCGAGGACAGATACAAACTGATACTCGACGGTATAAAAATGACCTGTATGATAACCGTCCTTTCGGTGATCTTCGGTTCGCTGATCGCGTTCCTGATATGTTTATTCAGGCGGACTGAAAGTGTGCTTGCCAACAGGATCTCCGATATCTATGTCAAGCTGCTGCAGGGTACGCCCATGGTAGTGCTGCTGATGATACTTTACTATGTCATTTTCGGAAAATCGGGACTTGCGGCGATGTGGGTGGCTGTGATAGGCTTTTCGCTCAATTTCAGTGCGTATGTTTCCGAGATAATGCGCTCCGGCATAGAGAGCATAGACGGCGGTCAGCGCGAAGCGGCGCTCGCCCTCGGATATAACGAGAACCAGGCATTTTTCCGTTTCATCTTCCCGCAGGCGGCTGTAAGGCAGCTTTCTGTATATCGCGGTGAGATAATATCGCTTCTTAAAAACACGTCGATCGTGGGATATATCGCGATACAGGATCTCACTAAAATGTCGGATATTATCCGCAGCCGTACATATGAGGCGTTTTTCCCGCTCATAGCAACGGCGGTGTTATACTTTATACTTGCCTGGGTGATATCACTGATACTGAAATATGTTCTGAAAAGCATCGACCCGAGATCAAAGAGGAAAGCGGAAAAGGGAGGAGCATGATACCGTACAAGGATCATTCTGACATATATTGATTCATTGAGTGTCTGACAGACTGACTATAATATCAAATAAATCTGTTTCAGGAGGATTGTTCTGTGTCGAATGAGATAAACATCGAAAAACTGAGAGAAGAAGTCAACCCGGTCTATGACACCGCACAGTCGTGTCTGCAGATCGTAGCGGCGCTCGGTGATGCCGATTCAGAGGAGCTCCGCAAAAAGCTCGGCTTCACTGCGTTCGGGGAGGATCCGGAGAAAAGAACGGCGAATATCCCGCCCGATGTGCTTGCGGCACTCATGAAGGTCATGCCCGCATTTCACGCAAACGTTGAGGCACGTTTCTGTTCCACTAATAATTTCATATCAGGGTCGGGAGCAAAGCAGGTACTCGATCTCCCGTGCGGCTATACTTCGAGGGGGATAAAGCTCGAAAAGAGCGGGATAAGATACTTCGGAACAGATCTACCGGCAGTTATCGATGCGATGAGACCTGCGGTAAAGCAGGTCATAGGTGACAGCAAGAACGTGTCGTATCATGAAGTGGATGCCACAAACTACTCATCACTGAGGAAAGCACTTGAGGGTGCGGACGGTGAGATCCTCATCACGACGGAAGGTATGCTTATGTACCTCACGCAGGCAGAAGTCGAAACGGTTTTCGGAAATATAAGACGTCTCCTTCTGGAATTCGGCGGTAAATGGATAACCCTCGACAATGAACTGGATGATTCGGTTACCGACGGGATATTATCCGGGATAACTGCCGGAATGGCTCCGGGTGAGGCAACGAAGCTTTCTCATATAGCAGCCGGTGCACTTTCAAAGACGACCATGACGAATAATGTATTCTTTGATAAGGATAAGGAGAAGGCGAAGAAATTTGTTTCCGATATG
>CAMVPV010000277.1 GCA_947169455.1 uncultured Clostridia bacterium
CGGCGCCCTCCTGATGCTGTTCTGTTCGGAGGACGTATTCAGAAGGTTCCCGGCTATGAAGGAAAAACTCTCTTCACTTTCCGGTGCAGAGCTTGAAGGGATGGGGGAAACTGCACCGGAGCGTATCGGCAAGGTTTTCTGCTTTACGGAATACTTTCTGTGCATACCCGACAATTACGCACTGATACGCTATGACAGCATATCGGGCATAGTCATCAGGGAAAAGCAGTACAAGGGCATAAAGAAAGGGTATTATGCGGATCTCACGTTCAATGACGGTACTCCGAAATTGTCAGTAGTCATCAGGGACAGAAAATTCGGCGAGCGTATCGGAGAGTTCAGAGAACTGATCGACCGGCACAGGACAGAAAAAGTTCCGTTCTCGTGCGAAAATGATATCGAAAAATAGTTGATTCCGGAGGACATTATGAAGATAAAATGTGATTACTGCGGGAATATGACTGAGGATACCGAGGGAAAATGCCCGTACTGCGGTGCGGAGCTTTCGGGAGTGGACCGGTTTGCAGGCGATGAGCCGAAAACTGTTGCAGAACTGCAGCAGTGGTATGCAGCTCATGGTCTCCCGCCGGAAAATGTTACAAGGTTCTTTATAGGCAAGGATATCAAGGAACCGAAGGCTATAGGTATCTATGAGGAAAACGGTATTTTTACCGTATACAAGAACAAGGCGGACGGAGAACGCGCCGTGCGCTACAAGGGCAGCGATGAAGCTTATGCTGTAAATGAGATCTATCAGAAGCTGAAAAGCGAGATAGTCAACCAGAAAAGAAGAAATGCGGAGCGGTCAGCGGGCGGAAACAACAGCAGCAGCAGAAAACGCAGCAGTAAGAATGAGCCCGACATACTGACCATGCTGATCTATGTCGGATTCATCGGGTTCTTCATGGTCGGCGGGATATTGTTCGCGATATTTGACAAGACCCCTTCAAACGGCTATTACAGGTATAACAACACCGATTATTACTATCAGGATCAGGCATGGTATTACTATGATGATCTCACCGATAACTGGTATGTGGATACCTCCGGCATAGAAGATGTGTTCGGCAGCAGCAGCAGCGATTATCGGGTGTATGACCACGAAGGCGAACCCTTTGAGGATTCGGACTGGTATCACGAAAGCAGCAGTGACAGCTGGGATGACGACAGCAGCTGGGATTCAGATGATTCATGGGATTCTGACAGCATGGACTGGGATTCCGACTGGTAAGAAAAAACGTGCAGTATCGTTCATGATACCGCACGTTTTTAATTCTTCACTGCTTTATTTCCGGAACGAAACGTATCGCCTTGTCAGCAGGCAGGGGCTTGCTGAAACAATATCCCTGGATCGTGTCAGCGCCGAAGTCCTTCAGCCGCATATACTGCCAGTTTTCTTCAACGCCCTCCACGGTAAGCTCCTTGTTTATATCGTGGACGAGACGTATAACATCATCGATAAAGTCAGCCTTTCCCTCCACAAGGTAATTATCCACGAGCGATTTATCCAGCTTTATCACATCTGCCGGAATATATGTGAGATAGCCAAGCGATGAATAGCCTGTGCCGAAATCATCCATAAGCATACGGATGCCGAGATCCCTGAAGCGGTTGAAGAGTTCCTTTGCCTGAACGGTCTTGTCAAGGAAAACGCTTTCCGTGATCTCTATCTCAACATACTTCGGGTCAATATCGTACTTTTTGAGCAGTTCCACGAGGAAATCGACATACCCTCCGTCGCTGAGCTGATTGCCGGAATAATTTATCGAAACGGGGGACAGTCTGTGACCCTCATCACGCCATTCCGCAAGCTGCCGCACGACCAGTTCCGTTGTGATGCGCCCTATGCGCCATATCCAGCCCTTCTTTTCTGCGACAGGGATGAACTGCCCGGGGTACAGCCATTCGTTCTGCATGCGGTTAAGCGCCTCAAATCCTGTCACAGCGAGGCTCTGAACATCCACCTTCGGCTGATATACCATATAGAAGCCGTCGTTATCCATTGCATTCAGCAGCTTGCGGCAAATCATCTTTTCTTCTGCCGCCTTCTCCATGAGCTCTCTGCTGTAAAAGAAGACCTTGTTCTTTCCCATTGATTTCGCCGCAAGCATTGCTTCCTCCGCACTGTTGATGTTTTCTTCAGCATTCATCAGTCCGTTGTCATTCGCCACGCCTATGCAGACCGAAATTCGTATATCTATGCTGCCGATCCTGATCGGATCATCAAACAGGCTGCGGATCAGCCTCAGCTTAGGGTGTTCCGCCGTAAGCATATCATCCAGTAGCAGGAGAAATCTGTCTCCGCTGTAGCGCGAGAGGATCCAGCGATTTTCAAGTGCAGCAACTTTGAGCCGATTAGCTGCGTTTTTCAGCACTTCATCCGCGAATTCATGCCCGTAGGTAGCGTTGATGTTCTTGAAGCCGTCGATATCTATCATCATATAAGAGGAGCATTTCCATTCATTCCCGGCTTTCAGGAGGAACTCCATTGCATAATAGCGGTTGAATATATCGAGCAGCTCGTCGTGCTGAGCCTTATAGATCAGGTTCTGCTGCTCAGTCTCAACGGTGCTCTTAAGGTAGTGAACACAATTCTCACGGTGATTGAACCCGTTGAATATCGCCGTTGCCATTTCGATACAGGTATTGTAGCCGCAGGAGGTGCAGTTTATGCGGCGGGATTCATGGGTATCCTTGCCCATTGACTGAAATATGTGTTCAAGCTCGTTGATATCGGGTACCTTCACCGAGCATCCCGCAGAAAGATCATGGTATCCGCGGAGGTAATCGGAAAGTTCGAGCTCTGCGAACTGCCTGTTCAGCACATCCAGCCGCTCTGCAGGCGTCAATGCGCGGGAAACGGTGCTGCTGCCGCTGTCCTGCTTGACATTTTCCCGGATATTCAGCATATTGAACAGTGCATCATCGGTGCATGATATCTCAGGCTCGGTCGCAGTGCCGCAAAGGCAGCCGTTCCTGCAGTTGAGAGCATCTATGAAGAGGAACGGGATATCTCCGCTGCCGATGTGCCCGGCGTGTGCTTTCAGATATTCATACATATGGCGCTCGCCCGCTATCTGGCGAATAAATGCGCTGTCTCCGAGAAACCACCTTACATGATCCTTCAGTCCGCCCGGCATGGGGTATATCGTGCCAAGACTGTATGCCATCTCATCCTGTGCGGGCTCGCCGTAAAGATCATCCTCGCGTACCTTCTTCATAAGGTGGCTGAAGGTAACATTGTAGCTGACAAGTCCGGCGTTCTCAGGATCATCTATCTCCAGCTTCTTAGCGATGCAGGGGCTGAGGAATGCGAAGCGGTCGGTGATGCCCATTTGTTTCCTCGCATATATCG
>CAMVPV010000278.1 GCA_947169455.1 uncultured Clostridia bacterium
GTGCGCGGTCTGAGGGAATATTCAAGGTCTTCGCTCTCCATTGAAGTGACTTCGGGAGAGACCATCCTGTCTTCGGTCTCATTTTCAAAAAGTATCTCGCTTTTTTCGAGCAATGCTTACACCTCC
Source organism: uncultured Clostridia bacterium (assembly GCA_947169455.1). Next base: position 127 of record CAMVPV010000278.1, read on the forward strand.
GGGTGCTGGAAGATGTTCAGGGATCATACAGATACCGCTCCGTATCCTGCCGAAAACTTCCTGCAACTGACTTCTCCGCTGTCAGAAATATCGTACATTCGGTGTGATATCCTCCAGCATCGGCGGGCGGTATTCAAGAGTGATATCGGTGGGTATCGTTATCAGCGGAAGTATCATCTCTTCCTCGGTAAGACCGCCGCAGTCCGCTTTCGGCGGATTAGCCGGCTTTTCGTTGAGAGCGCGGAAGCGCATGATCTTGTCGGAGATCGCACACGCCATATAATCGCCCGTAAAATCGGACACCTTGGGATGCTGGCGTCCCCTGCCGAATATCTCACGGCGGTTCATGTCGCCGTTGGAGAGCAGTACGAAATCTCCGCTGAATTTTTCCTCGAATTCCCGCTTGAAGTCGGATTTGCGGTAGTTCTTCACGAAGAATATCATCGCCCTGCCCTCGACGTGCGGGGGCATTATCATGCAGTCCATCAGATTTCTGTAATGATGTACGGGGATCTCCTCGTATATGTCAGCCATGCCATGGGTAGATGTCACAACGATGAATGTATCGGTCAGCTTCTTGCAGAGCTCTTCGAGCTCCGAGCTGAAACCCTGAAGAAAGTCCTTCAGCTCCTCCGATTCACACCCGTCGCGTGAGACTATCTCGGCGGGTTCGTTCCACCTTGCAAAAGTGAAGGTATGCTGATTTGTCGCGCATATCTTTTCGATAAGGTCGAACAGGCGCTTTCTCGTGAGCGCTGTCTTGTGGATATTTCCCGTTTCGGGGATATCACAGCCCTGCCGCGCTATCGTGAACGGCTGAACGGGCGCTATCACCGAGCGCGAGATATCGGAGAATATATTTTCATACGGCATTATGAATTTTGCGGCATCCGTCCGCGTTATAGTTCCTCTGGAGTAGGCATCTGTATTGGTGGATACGTCGATCGTGCGGCAGAATTCCTTGAAGAACAGCCGCCTGCCGAGCCAGCCGTGTTCATTCGGGGAAAGCCCCGTAAGCAGGCTCGTATATGAGGGTATATCCGCAGAAGGATATACCGAGGTTATCCTGCCGGTCATCCTCCTGCGGAGGAAATTGCTCCTTCCGAGCGTCTCTTCGAGCATATTCTTCCCCACGCCGTCGAGTATTATCAGTACGACGTTCTTGTAGAATTTATCGAGTTCCTTGTCTATTGCGGGCAATGTGGGGTAAGCGACAGGAGTGCGGTAGTATCTTCTTATCGAGGAGATAAGATTGATTATACAATTGTCATAATCGGGATACGCAAGCATATTTATCTCCAATCTGCCGTAACGGCTGTTCTTGTCACTTCTTGAAGGAGCTCATCGCGATCTTTTTCAGCGACTGCTTTATCAGCTCCTCAGCGGGGAGTTTTTCATCCAGCCCCGAAAGCGCCGCCGCGGCTTCCGACTGCGAATATCCGAGCACGACCAGTGCAGATACAGCTTCGCCGATATTCCCGCCGCCGGATACGGCTTCGGGTGATATATCGGGCAGCCCGCCCGATGCGAATTGTTCCTTCGTTATCTTGTCTTTCAGTTCAAGGATTATCCTCTGCGCGAGCTTGGGACCCACGCCCTTCGTCTTTGTAAATGCCTTGCTGTCTCCCGTGGCGACCGCAAGTGCGAACTTTTCCGGTGAGGTATCCGAGAGTATCGCAAGCCCTGCCTTGGGACCCACTCCGCTCACCGATGTGAGCTGACGGAAACAGTTCAGTTCCTCTGCTGTGGCGAACCCGAACAGTTCCACGCCGTCCTCGCGGACGCTCATATATGTATAAAGATATGCATCCTTATCCTTTTCAAGACGCATCAGTGTAGAATAGGGAGCACGGCAGGCATATCCCACACCGCCGCATTCTATCACGGCGAGCCCAGCTTCCTTGTGTATAACTTTTCCTCTCAGGCTGTAAATCATGATGATCATCTCCGTTATACTTCCTCAGCAAAGGCAGTATATCAGTATTTTTCAGATATTTCTATGCCGGTCTTGTTGTGCCCGTGGCATATCGCCACCGCGAGCGCGTCGGCGGTATCGTCGGGTCGGGGCGTCTTTGCGAGTTTCAGTATGCGTCGGGTCATGTCCATGACCTGTTTCTTTTCGGCATTGCCGTAGCCCACGACCGACATCTTTACCTGCAATGGCGTATATTCATACACGGGCAGCCCCGAATTCACGGCGGCGAGCACTATCACGCCGCGTGCGTGCGCGACTTCTATGCCCGTTGTGACGTTCGTGTTGAAGTACAGCTTTTCGATGCTCATCACATCGGGCTTTGTATCGCTGATGAGCTCTGTAAGGTCGTCGTAAATGGTTTTCAGCCGCAGAGAAAACATTTCTCCTGCGGGCGTGGTTATCGCACCGAAGCTGCGCGGAACGAAATCATATCCGTCATAATCGAGCACGCCGTACCCGACTATCGCATAACCGGGGTCTATTCCGAGGATACGCAAGCAAACACTCCCTTACAGCGGCAGAAGTTCACGTTTTACCGTTCACAAGCCAACACTATATTTTATTATATCACAGTTACCCCAAAAAATCAATAGTTTTTTGGCAATTTTTATCAGAGGAAAGAAATAAGAAGCGAGAGGCAGGGATGATGCTCCTTGCCTCTTGCTTCTTGAATTACACGTATGTTACTTGGAAAGATATACTCTCAGCTGAATAAGGTCTTTTCCGTTTATGGAACCGTCGCCGTTGACATCGTAATTACCGGATGCTGATGATGTTTTCATCAGATACTTTATCATTGCTGTAAGGTCGTTCTGATCGACCTTACCGTCCTTATTCACATCATAATTGAATGTCTGAACAGGCTTAATTATGTTGTATATGTTATAATTTGTATCTTGGGGTATGGTATTAAAGCAGCTCTTATCTTTAGGAAGCCCTAAAAAACCAGCGAATTGTTCTGTATCAATCTCGGTTGTATATGACCAGAAAACACCAGAACTAACATATTCGGGTGTTACATAAGTTCCGAACAGATAAACTTCCTTGATATTGGTGCTGCCTTCAAAAGGAAAACCTTCAGTCAGTACACAGCTGCTTGGGATATATACTGATTTGAGCTGCTTGCATGAACCAGACGCTTTATTTCTTATGCATGTTACTCCCTCAGGGACTATCACACCGGTGAGATCAGTATTATAAAATGCACCAGCTTCAATTTTCTTTACAGAATGAGGTAT
>CAMVPV010000279.1 GCA_947169455.1 uncultured Clostridia bacterium
CTTCGGCTTCAGAACCTGTGAAAGTACGATACCGTCGTAACCTGCGATGGAGATGTCATCCGGAACCGACATCCCAAGCTCTTCGATCGCGTTATACGCTCCCAGCGCTGCAAAATCATCCGGGAGGATAATGCAGGTCGGTCTGTCCCCCGTCGTGCCGGACAGCAGACCTTTTACGAGCTGCTCTGTCACTGCGGTGTCGTGATAAAGACCCTGAACCAAAAAATCTTCTCTGATTTCTATACCACGGCTCCTCATCGTATCGGCAAAACTCTTCACTCTTATTGCCGTCACTTCAGACTCATCGCCGTAAATATAAGCTATTTTTCTGTGTCCCATATCTATTATGTAGTTAGTCAGCTCAGCCATACCTGCTGCGTTGTCGGAGAGCACCGACAGCTGATTATGCGGGACATAGTCGATCGCCACAACGGGCACCGAGCTGTCCATGAGCTCCATAATGCCGTTGTCGAAATAATCGCGCGTGCAGACCATTACGACGCCGTCAACGCTGCGGTATCTGCAGTGCTCGTAATAGGTCATCCTTGCCCTGCCGATATTGCCGCTGATAAATGTGATGTCGTAGCCTGCGCTTTCGGCTTCCCTCTTGAAGCCGTCAAGGATAGATACGAAATAGTTCTGTGTAAGACCGCTGTCGGACTTTTCTGCGAACAGCACCCCGAGGTTGTATGTGCGGTGGGTCTTGAGAGCCCTTGCCTGGGCGTTCGGGAGATAACCGAGTTCCTTTGCCTTTTCCTGAACAGCCTGTCTTGTTATCCTGCTCACGTCGCGGTGATTATTGAGTGCCTTGCTCACCGTGGCTACCGAGACTCCGCAGGCAGCCGCAATGTCCTTGATAGAGATCATAACCGTGCGCCCCCATACGACTGTCTTCAATAAGAACAATTACTAACAGAATTGTAACATTAAACGTTTTCTAAACCTTGTGCTTATAATATACAACTGTTTTTCTGATATGTCAATGGTTTTTAGATAAAACATTCAGAAAATCGTAGCTTTGCACAATTCGTCAACAGTCACATTAGATATTCTGACAATAAAATTGCCTTTTTCTGACAGAAATATAGTAAATGAGACGCATCTCAAACGTTTAGCATCCCCATTTTGCGTTGATATATCGCATGGCGAACAGTTTATTGATGTGATATAATTCAAGTAATAAAAAATTGCTTTCAGAGTATTTCGTAATTATCGGCAGCGTTTTCCTTGGTCGCATATTCGTTCACGCTGAGCACCTTCACCTTAACAGGCTTTGTGCCGAGCGTTATCTCTATTACATCTCCGACCTTGACTTCATAAGAAGCCCTTGCCGCCTTTCCGTTCACGATGACCCTTTCGGCATCGCACGCCTCATTGGCGACAGTCCTGCGCTTGATAAGTCTCGTGACTTTAAGATATTTGTCAAGTCTCATTGATATTTCCTCCGTATCATAAATAACGGAGCCCGCCGCATATCCGCAGGCGTGCAAAAAGGGCAGACCCGTCTTGCGTCGGCTGCCCCTCATATAGGTCGTTACCCCTGTCTATTACTTAGCGTCAACAGCCTCTTTGAGGTTCTTGCCTGCCTTGAATGCGGGAACTCTCTTTGCGGGCTGGATCATCTTTTCCTTGGTTCTGGGATTGGTGATCTCCTTTTCCTTTCTGTCGCGTACTTCAAATGTACCGAAACCAACGATCTGTACCTTTTCGCCCTTAGCGAGTGCAGCGCTGATAGCGTCGGTCGTTGCCTTGAGAGCTGCCTCTGCGTCCTTCTTTGTGAACTTTGTGCTCTCTGCGATTGCGTTGATAAGATCTGCCTTTGTCATGATTTTTACCTCCGGTTTTTTATTTGGAATATATTATCCATAAGACGTCCCTGCTAACGTACAGGGGCGCAGCTATATCGGGAGAAGACCCTGCCGGGCATCTCCGAACTGCCGTTACTGTGCATTTTCCGCCCTGCGGAACTCCTCGATGAAGCGGTCGGATTCCCTTGTGAGGCACTCCTCAGCGTCCATATCCTCCAGCCATGCGAGCCTGGAAACAAGGAACAATATCCTGCCGATGCCCTCAGCCGAAACACCGTTTTTCAGGTTCTCTGCTTCTTTTGCTATCTCTTCCGCAGCATTTGCTGTGCTCCCGGGCTCCATCCCTGCTCTCTTCGCTCTGCTGCAGAGCTTCTGAGCCCTCATTATCGCAGGCAGTGCGCGCGACACGCTTTCAAGCGTCTCGGTGCCGGTCGTCTGACCCTTCAGCTTCTGCTTTGCCTTGTTCCAGCTGTCGAGAGCCTCATCGGTATTCTCTGCGGAAACAGTGCCGAAAACGTGCGGGTGACGATCCACCAGCTTATGGCAGAGATCATTCACTACATCCGCAAAATTGAAATTTCCTTCTTCCTCTTCCATTCTGACATGGAAGACCACCTGGAGCAGGACATCACCGAGCTCCTCACGCATGAGCTCCTTGTCGTCGGTGTCGATAGCCTCGACGGCTTCGTAGCATTCCTCAATGAAATCACGGCGTATCGACTTGTGCGTCTGCACCTTATCCCACGGACAGCCGTTCTCGGAACGGAGAACTGCCATTATGGCGAGGAGGTCATCTATGCCGTATGTGTCCTTGAATACAAAATCCAAACTGAGCACTTCTTTCATTGATTTTTACGTGTCCTTAACTATATTAACCTATATTTATCCAAATTTCAAGTCTTTTTGAATTTTTTTTCGGAAATCGTCATTTTTAACGTAGTTTTGCCGATAATTCCGCTTAAATATGTGCTTATTATGTAAAACAAAGCCCCGCAGAACACCGCTCCGACCGCCGAAACACCATTGTCCGCGTGCACACTCAGCAGCGAATACGCAATGTGAGCCGCTGCCCCGCATATACCGCCGCAGAACAGAAATCCCGCGAGCACTCCGGATATCTCCCGGATATCGGCATCGGCTGTCCTGCCGAGCGCCCATACCGCACCTGCGAATATCACCGCGTAGCTGATATCGGTCGATATCGCCGCACCGACAGTATTCAGCCGCACCACCGGAACGAGCAGCAGGTTTCCCGCCGCCTTGACCGCCGCACCTGCCGCCATGAGCTTCACGGGGATATCCGCGCGCCCTGCCGCCTGGAACACCGTGAACAGCGATGATGACAGGCAGAGCAGTATCATACCCGCGCCCATCGCCGCCAGCGGACGCCATGCCGCATCCACCTCGGCGGGGCTGCCCGAAAACAGCAGCCCGAGTATCGGGCGGGCGAGCACGCTCATCCCTATGCCGCACGGCGCCGCCGCTGCTGCCGTGATGTAATATCTATGTCATCGCGCCTCCGGCGCGTTAT
>CAMVPV010000280.1 GCA_947169455.1 uncultured Clostridia bacterium
TTCTTGTCGATAAAGCATTCTGTTGACAGCAATGTGCGGAACGGATACATAAAACGGACGGAAGTGAACAGCGGGGGAGCTTCCTATGAATGTATGCTGTGCGGGGAAAAATGGCTGCTTATGCCGCCCGATCTCCCCGCTGCCGGATATTACAGGCGGCTGTGAATATCAGGGGGTCAGAAATGATACTGCTTATCGCGATATCATTTCTGACCTCTTTCCGGCACTGAACATACTGTATCCGTATGGTTACAGCATGGGTGCAAATGGTTACGAAATGGATACAAACCCGAACTAAAAGTTACGGGGCGATATACGAAATACACAAAATAATGTGTGCCGGAGACGCTGCGAACGTATGGATATTTGTATATATCCTACAAAGTTTGCACGTTTGGGTAATTTTTTTATCGCAGGTACTTGATTTTTTGAAAACGATGTATTATAATACAGGTATGTTGTTACTGATTTGTAATAACTTGTAACGGTTTTTCGGTAACACAATAATTACAGAAATACTGCATCTGATCTGCAGCGAAAAGAACAAAGGAGAAATTCTGCATGAATAAGGAAAGATCTGCTGAAATGACAGAGAACGCAGACCTTGCTCCCATGAACGATATCAGCGGTAAAACATCCGTTGTCACACGTATATCCGGCGCTGCGGCAAAGCACGCAAAGGAGCGCGCACTTCGCCGCGAAAGATTTTCAAACCGCCGCGCAAAGCTCGGCACAGCGGCAGCCGTAAGGCTGTTCCTGCGCGATTCCGCCGGCGAGATAAAGAGAGAACCTGCTGTTCTTCTCCGCAGGGGCGTGCCCGTTATCTGCATCGGAGCCGTCGCTTTTGCGGGGTATTCCGCAGTATCGGCTGAAAAGCTGACACCGGCCGAAGCTGCTCCCCCGGAGACTGCATCGGTATTCTCCACGGCATCAGTTGTCACGGAGCCATCCTGCGGCGCTTCCGCAGACAGCCTCACCGAAGGATATGTCGTTGCCTGCTCACTGGAGCACCGCATATCAGGCAAATTCCCCTACACCGCCGAAGCATCGCTGGCGGACGGTGAGCTCCCCGATATAATATCCGCGCAGGAAGAGGATATCATCCCCGCGGATGCGAGCGGAGAGGGCGGTCCCGCGTATGTCGTGTTCGCCGACAATACCGCTATCGGCATCGTTGAGGATTTCGACAAGATCGAGGAGTTCCTCGACGGGCTCAAAGCACCTTATTACAAGATAGACGGCGTGGGTGAAGGCGATGTCTTCTTCGACAAGACCATTTCCTACGAGGAGAGGGCTTTCGTACCCTCATATATAATACAGGATCAGAAAGACATAATCAGGATACTTAACGGCAAGGAGACCGAGAGCGATTACTATGAGGTGGCTCCCGGCGACAATCTCTGGGCTATCGCTTCAAAGCTCGGCATGGAGCTTGATGAGCTCAGGGCACGACCTGCAAAGTACAACGGCAAAGAAGTCGAGCTCGGCGACAGGATAAACGTCGGAACGCTCATAGAGCTGGAGAGCGATGAGCCGTTCCTTTCGATAGAATACCGGCATCTCGTCGAGACCGAAAAGGCTGTTCCCTTCGATACGATAACCTACGAGGACAGCACCCTCGCAGAAGGGAAGGAATCGGTCATCAGTGAGGGTCTGGAGGGCAGGAACGTCGTTACAACGCTTGTCACATACAAGGTAGTGACCGACGAGAACGGAGATATCTCCGGCAAGCCCATCCGCAAGAAGACCATCAGCGATAAGGAAGTCTATTCTCCCACAGCGAGAGTTGTCGGCGTGGGCACCAAGCGCCCCGCTATACGCATAGTCACCCGCGGCACCAATGCGGGCAGCGGCGATTATTTCTGGCCGGTCGAGGGCGGATATATATCCGATACCTTCGTGAGCAACAGGAACCACAAGGGGCTCGATATCGCGGCTCCCTTTGGCACACCGGTATTCGCGGCGGCTGACGGCTGCATAGCCGAGGTCGGCGAGGGCTGGTGCGGCGGCTACGGCAATAACGTCAAGATACAGAACGACGACGGCAACTTTACCGTATATGCACACATGAGCCAGACACAGGCGGAAGTCGGCACACACGTTTCGGCGGGCGATGTCATAGGCTATATAGGCAGCACCGGCGATTCCACCGGCAACCACCTTCATTTTGAAGTGAGATATGACGGGTGCTATTATGACCCCGAGGAGTTCGTATCTCAGTGATACCAATATGCTAATCCTCCCATAGAGATAACAAAACGAGAAGACCCTGTTCCGGCGTGAGCCGGGCAGGGTCTTCTGCTTGCCGTACAATATGATCATAACGACAGCCTGCTGCAAAATATTTTCATAAATTTTGTTTTTTTTGTTGATATTTCGGATCATGTGTGTTATAATGATAAAAGAGTGCGGCTGTTCAGCTGAAAAACTGTACACAGCGTACATATTTTACGGAAACCGGTGGCATTTATGCGCAGATATATAAAGCAGTTCATGAAAGAGATGAGAGCGGCTATCGATGCGGGAGAGGATCTTGAACGTCTGAAGGAGATCTTCCTTCAGAAGCTGTCCTTCTTCCAGCATGAGAGGTTCGTTCACCTCGTCACCACACTCATGGTCGTCAACGCCCTTTTCATCAGCCTGGGGCTGATATTCATTTCGGGCATAACCGGGTTTGCCGCTGTTTCGGGAATGCTTCTCATTCTAACGGGATTTTATATGGAGCACTACTTCTTTCTTGAAAATTCTGTACAGAAAATTTATAAAATGTATGATGAATTGACAGATAAGCTCTATCACAGCAATAATGACAGGTCTGTCGGGAGTTCAGAAAAATGAAGATCACAGAAGATTTGATAAGATCGATAATCGATCACGGGGATATAACCGTTGAGTTCCAGCCGATATATTCCCTCAATACCCAGAAGATAATCGGACTGGAGGCTCTTTCCCGCGGGATATCGCCGGAAGAGGACAAGGTCTCGCCGTTCGCTATGTTTGAATACGCCAACCGCAGCGGCAGAGGGCTCGAGCTTGACCGTATGTGCCGCGAAAAGGCGATGAAAATGTTCTCGATGGGCGAGAGCAGGACCTCCACGATATGCATAAATTTCGATTCAACGCTCCTCAACGACGCAAAGCCTGACCCGGATGAGATACTCCGCACCACCGAGGAGTGCCGCCTCTCACCGCAGAACGTGGTCATTGAGTTCAATGCGGCGCAGGTGCGCGATGCATTCGACCTCGTGATGTTCACCGGGTACTGCCGCTCCAAGGGCTTTCTGATAGCACTCGACAACGTGAGCCCCGGCGCCGAGACCATCAATAAGAT
>CAMVPV010000281.1 GCA_947169455.1 uncultured Clostridia bacterium
CGTTCCGAAGGAACGTTATAGTCCGAGTGGACTGTTTCAAGAGGGATGGGACATAGTCAACAGTAACTAAGATACTGTTGACTTGCAAGAGAGGGCGTCCCCCTTCCCCAAAATCCTTAAGTTGTAGATAGTGATTTTCAATTATCGATCGGGCAGACAAAAACCGATACTTGAAATCAGCACGGAAATGTGTTATAATGGATACATCTTCATTGGGAAGTGATCTTGTGAAAACAAACAATAACAGCCGGAATACCATGACCCGTTATATTTCCCCGTTAGGCGCATGGGCACTCGCTTTCGGATGCAGCGTCGGCTGGGGAGCTTTCGTCATGCCCGGAACTACGTTCCTGCCCATCTCCGGTCCCTTGGGCACCGTTATCGGCATTCTCGCGGGCGGCGCCGTGATGACCCTGATCGGCGTGAACTATAACTACCTCATGAAGGACTGCTCTGATGCCGGCGGGACATTCGCATATACAAAAAAGCACTTCGGATATGACCACGGATTTCTCAGCGCATGGTTCCTGTTTCTCACATATATCGCTATAATCTGGGCAAATTCCACCGCCCTCTCACTCGCGATGCGCTTTACGCTCGGCAGCGTTTTCCAGACAGGTTTCCATTACCGGCTCGCCGGCTACGACATATACCTCGGTGAAGCACTGCTCTCGATTTCCGCCGTCCTGCTGCTCGGCGCGTGCTGTATGTTCCGCAGGAAATTCGCCGTTATACTCCAGACGGTGATGTCGCTCGTGCTCATCATCGGCGCTGCTGTATGCTTCGTGCTGGTCATCGGACGCACAGGATCCTCGCTGCAGCGCTTCTCGCCCGCCTTCGCCCCCGATATCAATAAAGTATCACAGGTGTTCCGCGTCATCGCACTCGTGCCCTGGGCTTTCGTAGGGTACGAGTCCATTTCCCATTCCTCCGAGGAATTCACTTTCGGCGGCAGAAAGATCACCGCCGTGATACTCATTTCAGTACTTACCATTTCCGCCGCATACATCCTGCTCACCCTGCTCGCCGTACCCGCTTTCCCCGCAGAATATCCCGACTGGACAGCGTATATCGCCGATATCGGTAATCTGAACGGGATACGCGCGATGCCCGTGTTCAATGCCATGTACAGCGTTATGGGCGATACAGCCATAACAGCTATCGCCATAGTTAACATGTGCGCACTATTCACCGGCATACTCGCAAATACTATCGCGGTCAGCCGCCTGCTCTGCGCCATGTCGCGCGACGGCATACTCCCCGCATGGTTCGGCAGACTGAACAGGGACGGCTCCCCCGCCAATGCCGCTCTTTTCACGATAGCAATATCCTCGCTGATACCTTTCTTCGGCAGGACTGTCATCGGCTGGCCGATAGACGTTTCAACGATAGGCGCCGCCATAGCCTACGGATATACCTCCGCTTCTGCGTTCCGCCGCGCCAGGGCGGAACACAACTCCCGCATGAAAAAAACCGGCATAGCCGGCATAGTCATGGCTGTGATATTCTGCCTGCTGCTGCTCATCCCGAACTACCTCTCGGGCGGTGTGCTCGCAAAGGAATCCTACCTGATACTCGCTGTGTGGTGTGTGCTCGGATTTGCACTGTTCCGCAGCGTGTTCCGCAAGGATGACTCCGGCAGGTTCGGACGCTCTACCGTGGTATGGCTCGCGCTGATATCGCTCATCATATTCTCCTCGATGATGTGGATGCGTCTCTCTACACACAGTCTCACCGAGCAGTCGGTAAAGGATATCAGCGAGTACTATTCCGCCGAGGATGACATCTCCGACCCCGAGCAGATACGCGAGGAATCGGAATATCTTGCGGAAGAGCTCCGCGGCGCCGATAATTCCATGCTGAATTACAGTCTCACACAAATGGGGCTCACCGTCATTTCGATGATAATAATGTTCAATATCTATTCTGTTATGCGGAGCCGTCAGAGCAAGGCGGAGCTCGAAAAGATGCGCGCTGAGGAAAACAGCCGCGCCAAAAGCTTCTTCCTCTCCAATATGAGCCACGACCTGCGCACACCCATGAATGCTATCATCGGATATACCGAGCTTGCCCGCCGCGAGGGCGTTTCCGTGGAGGATATGCGCGGCTACCTCGAAAAGATAGCTTCTTCCGGAAAGCATCTGCTCACGCTGATAAACGATATCCTTGAAATGAGCCGCATTGAGAACGGAAGGGCTGAACCCGAGATATCCGAGACAGACCTGCGCAGGATCATGGACGATATGCGCGATATGTTCTCCACGCAGATGAGCAGCAAGAATATCTGCTACACAGTTGCTGTAAACATCACCGACGATATCGTTATGTGCGATTCCAAGCGCCTGAACAGGATACTTCTCAACCTTATCAGCAACGCATACAAATTCACGCCGGAGGACGGCGACGTATATGTTTCGCTGACCGAGACCTCACGCGGGGAAGACACGGGCTTCTATGAGCTCCGCGTGAAGGACAGCGGCATAGGCATGAGTCCCGAATTCGCCGAAAAAGTGTTCGAGGCATTCGAGCGCGAACGCACCTCCACCGTGAGCGGGATACAGGGCACCGGGCTCGGTATGGCTATCACAAAGAGTTTTATAGATATGATGCAGGGCAGCATCAATGTTGAAACAGAGACCGGCAGGGGAACGGAATTCATCGTGAAGCTGTCATTTCCCACCGTACCGGTGCCGGAAAGCAGACAGGAAAGCGTGGGCTCCGAAGCGCACAGCACCGCGGATCTCTCCCCGGTGCGGCTGCTGCTTGCGGAGGATAACGAGATAAACCGCGAGATAGCCGTTCTCATCCTCGAAGAGGAGGGCTTCACGATAGATACCGCCGAGAACGGTCAGCAGGCGGTAGATATGATAAAAAGCGCAGAGCCGCATTATTACGGTGCCGTGCTCATGGATGTACAGATGCCCGTGATGAACGGTCTTGATGCTACCCGTGCGATACGCGCTCTCGATGACGAGCGGGCAAGGATACCCGTTATCGCAATGACCGCAAATGCTTTTGCGGAGGACATCGCCGCAGAACGTGAAGCCGGCATGAACGCGCATATCTCAAAGCCGTTCGATCTCGGAGAGATGCTCGGCACTCTTTCAGATGTACTGCACAATACACCTTCGGAGTGTTAAGCGGGCGGGTGACCCGCTGTTTGAGACATCGGAAACCATACAATAAAGACCCGCGCTTGTTCATGACAGAACAAACGCGGGTTTTTGTCTGCTTTGTGGGATTCCGCACAGCCGGCTCTTTTTTTGTGTTCTGGTGGATTTGTATGCTGCTTTTCCTCGCAGCCGGCTATTGTAGG
>CAMVPV010000282.1 GCA_947169455.1 uncultured Clostridia bacterium
CTGCCTGAACAGCGCGGGAGGGACGTTCCACAGCGACAGCAGGAGTGCACTCGCACGTTTCGGCATAATGCTGTACGGTCTGAAGCCGGACAGGGCACTCGAAATGCCGATACCTCTCGAACCTGTCATGGATCTGAAAGCGTCCGTATCCTACGTAAAGACGCTGAAAGCGGGCAGCTATGTCAGCTACGGACGTACATACATGGCGGAGAAGGATATCACCGCCGCAACGATACCGATAGGCTACGCCGACGGCGTATCGCGGATGCTTTCCGGAAACGCATCAGTCATAATCAACGGCAGGAAAGCGCCTGTGATCGGCAGGATATGCATGGATCAGCTTATGGCGGATGTTTCCGGTATTCCCGATGTACAGGCAGGAACAGAGGTGCTTATCTTCGGAAAGGATTTCCAGACCGCCGATGATATCGCAGAAATATGCGGTACTATCGGTTATGAGGTTATCTGCGGAATATCCAAGAGGATACCCCGTGTTATCATGTACAACGGCGAGATAACCGACGTTGTGGAATACTATTGAGCCTGTCCGTGCTCTGCGTACAGTCGTATTCACTAAACGGACGCGAAAATTTCCTTTATTTTCGTTATTTTTAAACATTGATTATTTTGCGCGGTTATATTATAATTTTGATGTCGGCTTCTGAAACGGAAGACCGGCATCATATTATTTTACTCGTTATAAAGGAGATCGTTTGCAATGGAAAGTGTTAAAACGGTAAAATTCGGCGGAAGCTCTCTTGCCGATGCAAATCAGTTCAGGAAGGTAGCCGGAATTATCAAGTCCGATCCGGAAAGACGCTTTGTCGTTGCCTCCGCTCCCGGAAAAAGATTTTCTTCTGATATAAAAGTGACCGATATGCTTTACGACTGCTATGCCAAAGCAGCAAAGGGCAGCAGCTTTGAAAAGGAATTCGCCGCTATCGAAGAGCGCTTCAATTCCATAATCAAGGATCTCGGTCTTGATCTTTCCCTCGAAAAGGAATTCAGCAATATAAAGGACGCTTTCGCTCACCGTGCAGGACGCGACTATGCCGCAAGCCGCGGTGAATACCTCAACAGCATCATCCTTTCCAATTACCTCGGCTTCGACTTCATCGACCCCGCAGGTCATATCTTCTTCGATGAACAGGGCACTTTCGACCTCGAAAAGACACTCTCCGTGCTCACTCCCGCACTTGAAAATTCCAGGAATGCGGTAATTCCCGGTTTCTACGGCTCCATGCCGAACGATACCATAAAAACATTCTCAAGAGGCGGCTCGGACGTTACGGGCTCTATCGTCGCAAGAGCAGTAAACGCTTCGATCTATGAGAACTGGACTGACGCAAGCGGGTTCATGATCTGCGACCCGAGGATAATCGACAACCCCAAGCCGATAACCTCGATAACCTACCGTGAGCTCAGGGAGCTCTCCTATATGGGAGCAGGCGTTCTGCATGAGGATGCTATCTTCCCTGTAAGAGCGGCGGATATCCCGATAAACATCAGGAACACCAATCACCCCGAGGACGAGGGCACTATGATACTCTCCGAAACGGCACAGTCCAGCAAATACACCATCACGGGCATCGCGGGCAAGAAGGGCTTCTCGGTAATACAGATCGAGAAGGATATGATGAACAGCGAGAAGGGCTTCGGCAGGAACGTCCTCAGAGCGCTCGAAAAGAACGATATGTGCTTTGAGCATATGCCCTCCGGCATTGACACCATGAGCGTGATAGTAGCGACAGAGTCTCTCGTCGGAAAGGAAAAGGCAGTTCTCGACGAGATAACCAACCGCGTTCATCCCGACAAGATGGAGATAGAAAACAATCTCGCGCTGATAGCCGTTGTCGGCCGCGGAATGAGAAAGGCTCGCGGTACAGCAGGAAAGCTGTTCTCGGCGCTCGCACAGGCGAGGGTCAATGTCAAGATGATCGACCAGGGTTCCTCCGAGCTGAACATCATCATCGGTGTTGAGGAAGAGGACTTCGAGACAGCGACCAAGGCCATCTATGATGCATTTGTAACGGACTGATATATTAACAGCAGCAAAGCCCCGGAGCGGTTTTAACGCCGTTCCGGGGCTGTTTATGTATGGGTGATGTCATGTATTTTCACGGGGGAGCGGGCTCAATGCAGAAAAAAGCCCATAAATATCGGCGAAGCAAGAAGAATGAGTGCTCCGATAAGTACAAATATGCTTATTCTGTGCAAAGTGTTTTTCCTGCCGGTTTTGTCATCTGTGATGCCGTCCTTTTTCTGTTTTCACGTAGGAGATCACAACAACGGCTGTTATGACTGCAAGGATACATAATACAGCTATATAGATCTGGTAGATCATTATCGCGTCTGTCAGCATCGAGCCGAATTGTTTCCACTTGTCGTCCATTGAACAGCCCTCCCCATATATTTTCGTTGATGATATGATTATAGCACGATACCGCCTCAGTGTCAACAGTAATAATGCGCATATGATTTCAACAACAGCAGTTTTTCTTATACTCATGGGATAATTTTTGTACAAAATATCTTTTTTAGGGGTAAATCTCATTGACAAACGATCGTAAAAATGGTATGATATTATATGTATTGATATCATCGGATACAGTGATATCGGCAAATACTCTTCAACAGGAAAGGAAAGAAGAATTATGGGACTCACACTTGCTGAAAAGATCCTGAAGGCTCACTGCGTTGACGGTGAATTCGTCAAAGGGAACGAGATCGGCATAAGGATCGACCAGACACTCACACAGGACGCTACCGGAACTATGGCATACCTCGAATACGAGGCAATGGGCGTTCCCCGTGTAAAAACAGAACGTTCCGTGGCATATATCGACCACAACACCCTCCAGTCGGGTTTTGAGAACGCCGACGACCACCGTTTCATCGGCTCAGTAGCAAAAAAGCACGGCATTTATTTCAGCAGACCCGGAAACGGTATCTGCCATCAGGTCCACCTTGAACGCTTCGGCGTTCCCGGAAAGACGCTCATCGGTTCGGACAGCCACACCCCCACCGGCGGCGGAATCGGAATGATAGCCATCGGCGCAGGCGGGCTTGACGTTGCCGTAGCTATGGGCGGCGGCGCATACTACATCACCTACCCGAAGATAGTGAAGATAAACCTCACAGGAAAACTCTCTCCGTGGGTATCTGCAAAGGATGTTATCCTCGAGGTGCTGAAAAGGATGTCCGTAAAGGGCGGAGTAGGGAAGATAATAGAATACTGCGGCGAGGGCGTGAAGAGCCTTTCCGTTCCCGAAAGAGCGACCATAACGAACATGGGCGCCGAGCTCGGAGCCACATC
>CAMVPV010000283.1 GCA_947169455.1 uncultured Clostridia bacterium
CCGGATGAGAGGAAAAACGAATTTAGATCAACCGAAACAAGAAAAAGGATGAGAGGAAAAAACTATAAATAATTGTCAAATGAAAATCGCTTACGGTTTTTTAGCCTTGGAAAGTATCTTGTCGATATCGACATCCACCACATAATCATGCTGGAGATACTCCGCATCGGTCGATCTCCTCAGAGCGGGCTTGTCGTCCTCACGGACGAACTTCTTGTTCTCGTATCTGAATACGGGCGCGACAAGATCCATCGGGTGACCGATAGTATAGTACTTGCCGTCAAATGTGTATGCCGCGGGTGCCTGCTCCTCTTCGCCGAATATCTCATAGTACTCGTCAAGATATTCATCGAGACTGCCGCTCTTGTCCTTGCTGCGGAGCTCGCTCAGATCAGTCTCCTTCGTCAGTATGTAGCGGTACTCGCCCGTCGGGATGTCAAAGTACATCGTGCCGCCCATGCCCATCATGCCGTATGAACCGAGCAGACAGCCGGTCTTCTGGTAATCGCCGGATATGGAATCGAGCATACGCGGCTTTCCGCGGCTAACGCCCCATATCGCACAGTGGTGATCTGCACCCATTATTCCCGGGCAGAACAGCATCAGCTGGCTGAAATCACCGTAATCGAGAAGTATCGCATCTGTATCTACATTGAAGTTGGATGTCTCATCTATGAGGTACAGCTGACCCTCGCTGTCCGCGAAAATGATGTAGCTGCGCATATAGCTGATGTTCTCATCGTACTTTGGCAGGTTCACGATGATGAACATCTCACCGCTGCCGTCGCCGTCAAGGTCTGTCTCGAAGGCAGCCTCCGCTACGGGTCGGATGTTCTTGTTCTCATCGTAATAATCGCTGCGGCTGTATCGTTCGTCCTCTTCAAACAGCTGGTCGTAGTCGGCGCTGTGCGCGTTGGCTTCTCTGTAGATATCGGTCTTTTTCATCAGCTCAACGGCTTTTCTGCCCATATTTCCGGTATCGCGGGTGCACGCCGCCTTGTTGTAGCCGAAATCTATGAACTTGTTCGTGTCGGATATCTTCACCTCTGCGGCTTCGTATGAATCATCGTAATAGTACAGCGACCTTACATCGAGTATCTCGCCGCTGAAATCATCGAACTCCTCGTCTGTCCCGGTATCGGAATCGATAACGTCGCCGCCCTCGGCTATCAGCGTATCGGCGCTGTTATCGCCGCGCACCCTGGATACTACTCCCGAAAGCGGCTGAACCACCGAGGATGCCTTCTTGTACTTCCATGCGTAATAGCTCTCGCTCAGCTGTTTCTCCTTTTCCTCCGCGGAAAGCTCTGAATATATATTCTTGCGGTCGATAACTTCTCCGTCAATATGCCTTTCGGCATAGGGGAAATCCTTTATCCTTATCTTGTACGGTGTGAGCCCCTCGAATGTACTGTCATACTTCCGGAGGAACTCTTCCTTTGAGATGGTGCTTACATCGCCCGTGTCTTCCTTGTATTCGGGGGCATACAGATATTCCTGCACCGCATAATAGTCCGTTTCATCATCCCAGCCGGAATATATTTCATATAAGGCAGCCCTGTTGAGCCTGGTGATATTGCCGTCTGTTGTCACGAATTCATCAAGCAGATAGTCGTTCTGCCCTATCACGTAATCTATCGATACCGCAAGATACACGAAGGTGCCGTCCTCTCTGCGGTAAAGCTGTGCCAGAAATCCTGTTTCCGTGGGGTCGGAATAATCCACGCCCGACATACCGCGTTCCCAGAACATCACCATATCACTGCCGGAGCCGTTTGTCTCATTGACCTCCTGCATAAGCTTCACGCCGTCGGAGCAGTCGAACACATTGTATCCGAACGCTTCGTGTATGCCGTAGCGGCAGCCCCCGACGATGAATTCCGGAGTGCCGTCCATATTGATATCCTGGAACCAGAATGACGAAATTCCGCTGCCGCCGTCATCTATGCAGCTGTCAACTATCTCCGTCCAGTACGCTTCATTATCGAGCAGAGCCTTCACCGCCGCGGGAGTTTCCTTCGGTATATCTTCCTCTGCGGCATCTTCGCTGCTGCCTGCGTCATCATCATCATCACCGTCATTATTATTGCCGGCTCCGCCGTCATTTTTCCCCTCGGGAATGATCTCCTCGATGACATTTTCGGATATCTCCGCTTCGCTGACGCCGTTTCCATCCGCTGCCGTTTCCGAGCCTGTCTCCGGCTTTTCGGGCGGGGTATTATCCCCGCAGGCTGTAAGGAGCATTGCGGCGGTCAGAATGCATACTGCTGCTTTTCTTTTCATTGATAGCACCTCATTTTACTTTTTCTTCTTTTTTCCCTTTACCATTTTCACTTTATTATCCGATGATACCTTATCGAATATCTTTTTACGCAGCTTGCGGCATATCGTTTCGAGCTCGTGCCGCCCGTCATATCTCGTGAAATTCTCCGACAGCGCAAGCGCGTCATCGGTCATATCGAGCTTCAGCAGCGCCCGCACCGCACATATATCCGCCATTACCGTACCGCGCTCGTCGGAAAGACCGTCGAGCATCTTGATGAATACCGTTATCGCCGAATCGAACCGCCCCGAGGTGAACTCATGTATCCCGACTGTTCTTTTCAGCATGATGTCCGGCTCTGCGAGTGCGTACTCATTGTACTCCTCATACACCCTGTCTGCGTCCTTGAAGCGGTTGAGCAGGAACAGGCAGAGGATATAGTTCGCGGCGAGCGGCTGTCGCTGCTCACGCGGCACACTGCGGATATCGGTCTGTTCAAACACAGGCACGGCTTCTGCGAGCCTGCCCGTAAAAAGCAGCCCGTTCGCAAGCCTGCACATACCGTCTGCCGTTTCGCGCTTTCCGGATGCCGTTTCAAGCTCGCCGCGCAGAGCGGTGATATATTCATCGCAGTAACCTTTTTCCGCCATGATATCGAACGATGCGGAGTAGTGGTTCTTCTTTTTTCCGAATAGCATATTTTCCTCCGCTTCATAGAAATTTGCGGCGGGGCGGCGACCGAGTCGCTGTCTGCGACGGCGGGGCGTCCCCGCTGCCGCTCTCGCGTCGTTACTGATTTTCAGCTGTTACGTTACGACCGCGTTTGTTACTTCACTATTTGCACTGAACCTATCCGACGGCAACAAGCAGCGTTCGGCGGGGCGTCCCCGCTGCCGCTCTCGCGCCGTTACTGTTTTTCCGGCTGTTACGTTACACCCGCGATTGTAACAAAATAAGCGGATAAGGAATTTTCCATTATTATTTATTTTTTATTGGGTGTCCAGAGGGCGCGCCCTCTGGTCGGGGGATCGTTAAGGGGGTGAA
>CAMVPV010000284.1 GCA_947169455.1 uncultured Clostridia bacterium
CTTTCCTCCAAGAAGAGCATCTATGCGGCAAATGACAGCAGCTTTGAGGCACTTCTCGGATAAAACGCATAATTTCTCGCAGCAGCAAAAGTATCCGTTTTTTATGCGGATACTTTTTTTCTTGTCGTTTGCTATTGACAAATATACTGAAAATATGTTATAATAAATCGATATGATCGGAAGTATGGACTTACCTTGAATGAGCTCATGCTTCAATAATGATACAGACGGAGAACGGTGCTATGGCTAAGGTCAAAACCAGGATGAAACATCCCATACTTTGTATAATATGCGCAGTTATATCGGTATTTTCGGTCATTCTTGCGGGCTACGGAGGGAAACTTACAAGGGACCTTACCCGCAAGCCTCTCAATTTCAATGAGCTCACCCCCGACAATGCTGCCGACGGTATTAATGTGGACGGGCTTATCTATGCCGCGAACGGCACATACGGGCAGACGTACAATCTCGACAAGGACGGCAATATCCGGCAGGATGTCGAGATGAATTACTACTTTCTTGTTCCTGTGAACGATAATTACTGCATTACTTTCCTTACAAATGATACACAGCGTATAAGTTCACTTTATGAACTCACTCTCGCTACCGAGAAATTCAGCAAGGGCGAGACAGAAACGATCGAATATGCGAATTTCTATGTTTCCGGCAGGATGGTAAGCCTCACCGATGATGAACGCGATCATCTGTATGAATGGGCGATATCGGGTAATATGTTCGGTGCTGCAGATGCGGCGGGAGTTGATAAATATGTTCTCCCGTACAAGATATACGAATTGAATACATCTGCGGGGCTTCCTTCGCTGATCGTCGGTTCGGTGATGTTCGTTGTATTCTCGTTCCTGGTGCTTGTTCTGGCAAAGCAGCGCGTTTCCGAGGACGACGAGGATTATTGATCTTATTCAGACAGTTCATTTGTACCTTCCTGTCTTAAAACAAAACCGGGGCTTTTCGGAAATCGCTTCGATAAAAAAGCCCGGCATCTTTGTCGGGCTTTTTCGTAAATGAAAGTTAAGTTGTATATATGTATTGAAATACATTTCAACGGGGAGGAATGATAATGTACACGGTAAGTGCGGAAGCATCATTTGACAGCGCTCACTTTCTTGCGGGATATGAAGGCAAGTGCAGCAATATACACGGTCACCACTGGAGGATAGTTGCAGAAGTCAGCGGCGAAAATCTCGTTACTGACGGTCAGCACAAAGGGATGATAGCCGATTTCGGCGACATAAAAAGGGCGCTTCGCTCCGTTGCGGAGGGGTTTGACCACAGTCTTGTCTATGAGGACAAGACCCTGAAGACATCTACTGTGTCGGCGCTCCTTTCTGAGGGGTTCCGCCTTACGGCGATACCCTGCCGCCCCACTGCGGAAAATCTCGCAAGGATCATCTTCGGCAAAATGAAGGAAAGAGGATATTCGGTCACAAAGGTCACCGTATATGAAACTCCCGAGAACTGCGCTTCCTATATTGAAAACTGAGATTCGGAGGTGTATTGCATCATGTCGGAATACAGAGTGATAGAAAAATTCATCAGTATCAACGGAGAAGGACTTTTTGCGGGGCAGCCCGCAGCTTTTATCAGATTTGCAGGGTGCAATCTCCGCTGCGATTACTGCGATACCAAATACGCCCAGGCGGGTGATTCCTATAACGAAGTGCTCGATAAGGAACAGATATCCTCATACATTGCAGAGTCGGGCGTACACTGCGTAACGCTCACGGGCGGCGAGCCGCTTCTGCGCGGCGGAATGGCTGAACTGTGCGAGTGTATCTGCGACAACAATGCCGTGCGCATTGAGATAGAAACGAACGGCAGCACCGATATCAGCGCGATAGCGGCACTCCGCACGGAACGTAAACAAAACATTTCATTTACTATGGATTACAAGCTCCCTTCCTCCGGAATGGAGAGCTTTATGAGAAAAGAGAATTTTCAGCTCCTCAGTGAGGGCGATACCGTAAAATTTGTGGTGTCCTCGCAGGAAGACCTCGAACGGGCAAAGAAGGTCATTTTCCAGTATGACCTTTACAAGCGCTGTCATACTGTGTTCAGTCCTGTTTTCGGCCGTATCGAGCCTAACGAGATAGTGGAGTTCGTCATCAATAACAGACTGATGTCATCGAGGGTGCAGCTCCAGATCCATAAGATAATATGGGATCCCGAGAAGAGGGGAGTCTGACAGGAGGAGATCAGATTAATGGCGATCGACAGAGAAAAAGTTATGTATCATGTAAGAGGGCTGCTTGAAGCTATCGGCGACGACCCCGACCGCGAGGGACTTATCGAAACGCCCGACCGTGTCGCACGTATGTACGAGGAGATATTCGAGGGCATGAACTACACGAATGCCGAGATAGCAAAAATGTTTGGCAAGACCTTCGACAACGGCGGCAGCAATGATATCGTCACGGTCAGGGATATCGAGGTGTTTTCATACTGTGAGCATCACATGGCGCTTATGTATGATATGAATGTGACCGTTTCTTATATCCCGAAGGGGAGAGTGCTCGGGCTTTCCAAAATAGCGCGCATAGCGGATATGGCGGCAAAGCGGCTCCAGCTTCAGGAAAGGCTCGGCGCTGATATCGCGGAGATAATCTCGCTTGCTTCGGGCAGTGAAGATGTCGCGGTGCGTATTGAAGGCTGTCACAGCTGCATGACCGCGCGCGGCATCAAGAAAACGCAGGGCACCACCGTAACACTTGCTCTGCGCGGCAGATTTGAGACTGATACAGCCTTGCAGAACAGGCTGTATGCAGTCATCGGAAAGTGAGGAATAAAATGAAAATACTTGTTCTTCTCAGCGGCGGCATGGACAGTGCCGTTTGTCTCGGCAAAGCCGTATCGGAGCAGGGAAGTGAGAATGTCACTGCACTTTCCGTATTCTACGGTCAGAAGCATTCCAAGGAGCTTGAAGCCGCAGAGAAGCTTGCGAAGCATTATGGTGTTGAGCATATACAGATAGACCTTGCACCGATGTTCCGTTATTCTGATTGTTCGCTGCTTACCGGCTCGGACAGGGATATCCCGCTTGAAAGCTATGCGGAGCAGCTCGCAGAGTGCAATGGCAGCCCCGTTTCGACGTATGTTCCGTTCCGTAACGGACTGTTCCTTTCGGCGGCGGCGAGCATTGCGCTTTCAAAGGAGTGCGAGGTCATAATGTACGGCGCTCATTCCGATGATTCGGCGGGCAGTGCGTATCCCGACTGTTCCCCCGAGTTCAATAGTGCAATGGGAACAGCAATATGGGAAGGCAGCGGAAAGCAGC
>CAMVPV010000285.1 GCA_947169455.1 uncultured Clostridia bacterium
GAATACCTTTGCAGATCCTTCTTCATGAGTGCATATACCCGTTCCGTGATGACCTCATCGCTCATTTCCGAGAAGCAGCGGTTGAAGCTTTTTCCTGCGGCTCTTGCTTCCCTGTCGATCTCGCTCATAAGCTCGCTGAGTACGAAGTGAACGGCGTTTCCGCGTATATCTGCGGAGAAGTCGGGCTTTTTCACGGGATGGAGCCTGAGCCCGCGCTTGCAAAGGTACATGAACGGGCAGTTCGCGTAATCCTCCAGCGCATAGGAGGATACGTTCAGAGTGCCGTTCGGCGCGAAAAGCATAACTGCGTTCCGTGTATCTATGCGGTGCCTGTAAATGTCGCCGTTCCTTATCGCATCGTAGTATCCGCCTGTTTTTTCCATGCGGGAGCCTATCTCGTCATCATACACCTTTTTCAGTGCGGCTATCTTTCCGGGGGAGAGTCTGCCGGTGCCGGCGGGGTCGCGGGTGTATGCCGAAAAAGCCGAGCCTGCGTTCGTGATGAAATATTCCGCAGGCAGCTCCGATATGCGGCGCGGCTTTTTTCCGAGCAGGCGGCATATCTCATCGGTGAGGGGAGCGGCATAGAGCGGACTGCCCTTAGTATCGGCGAGCGGATAGGTGATGTACAGTTCGTGCGAGGGCGCAGCGGCGGAATTGACCGCGATGAAATTTTCCTCGCAGGAGACTGCGGAAAGGCTCGCCGCGAATTTCAGCGAGAGCTGTTCCTCTATCAGTTCAAGCTCTCTTTCCGAGAAGATCCCGCTTTCACTTACCTTGAACGGGAACATACCGTTTACGGCGCTCATTATGAAAACGACCTTCGGCGAATCGGGTCTTGCCCTGTCCGATGACGATACGGTCACACAGTTGAGATCGTGCGCGGGGGAGGATATCTCGTTCCCGGAGATAACGGTGCCCAGTATCTCACGGAATTCCTTTACCGAGAACCGGTCGTCCTCTTCGGGGAGATCGGCATCGTTCAGCTTTGTGAGGATCGCGGAGAGCAGCTTCCACAGGCGAAGCTGTTCGCGGCTCTCGGCTGAATCCGAGAGGCTGCCGGATATCACCGATGCGGTCTTCATCTCATCGATAAGGCGGCAGAGAGCGTTGCAGTGCTCTTTGAGGGTGAGCTTCTTTTCGAACTCTGCGCGGTATCCTCCGAGCGGAGCGGTGACGGTGCGCAGTATGATATCCGCACGTATGCGCTTGTCACTGAGCAGTGCGGCGCTTTCCGGCGGGAACTGTTCGCGTTCTTCATCTGAAAGCTCATCGAAAGCCCTGAGCTGCTCGTATGTGAATGCCGACAGCGCAGCACCGCCGACAGACGGCTTTTCTATCCCGTGGACAGTGAGAAATTCCTCCAGCTCGGAGATATACTTTCCGTCCGTAGGGGTCATGCCGGTCTTCAGCAGGCGCAGCAGCACCTCGGAGGACGGTTCGCGGCGGGATGCTGTTTCGAGCAGGGTCATCACGAATATCATCAGCGGGCGCTGTGAAGCGGAGCGCGGTATATCCGCAAAGCAGGGTATGCCGTATCTTTCGAGACAGCTCATGAGCACGGGGCGGATATCATCGAAGCAGCGCGAAAGAACGGTGATATCCCTGTAACGGTATTTTCCGGAGCGCACGAGGCGGCTGATCTCCGCGCATACGAATTCCGCCTCGGAATATACGTCGGAGGCTTCCAGGATATGGATATTGTCTGTCTCACTGCCGAAGCCGGGAGCAGAGGGCTTTTCGGCGGAGAGGCTGCTGCGTGAGATATAGCGTATATCGGGTGCTTCGGAAAAGCGGTCTTTTCCCGTAACCGCATCTGCGTGTATGATATCGCACATTGACATATCGCCCCCCGCGATGCGCAGCATGGTATCGTTCACCGATGAAAACGCGGGGGAATCGTTCGGCTGATCGTAAGGCGTGGGCATACATATATACACATCCGTCTGCCGCACCATTGTTTCTATCAGCATCCTTTCGTCTGCGGTGAAGCTCTTGAACTGGTCTATGAAGATATATTTCCCCTTGAAATATCCGGTCTCGTCAGCTTTTTCGGCAATGCTCCTGCCGTTTGATATCGCGTTTACATATCCGCGCTGAGCGAGCTTCTTTTCGTAGGTGCTGCATATCCTCGTGATATCGGACATCTTGCCGGCAAGCGCAGGATCGCGTATCATAGCGGGGTCAAGGCTTTCGCAGGGTATGCCGTTGAGGTTGAGCTCGCGCACCATGCGCAGACATATCGGAACGAAAGAGGGGTTTTTTATCTGGTTCCGGTAGAATTTCATATCAGCGGCGGCGAGTTCGCGGCGCACCGCGTACATAAAGGCGGTCTGTGCAGCGTCATCCGGTATATTGTCGGAAATGCCGCCCGCAGTGCGGATGATATCGCGCTTCACGCGGCTGAATGTCTCAACGCCTATCCTGTTGTAGAGGGATATACCGAGGATATCATAGAACTTATGCTCGGCGGTGGAGGAATACTGTTCGGGAACTATCAGCACGGCTTTTTTGCCGTTTTCGGCGAGGGCGCATATTTTTTCGGCGGCAGCGGCGGTTTTTCCGCTGCCCGGTGCGCCGGTGATGAAGGTCAGTTTTCCCATAATGGTCACGCTCCGTAATAATAGTGTACTTTTATATTATCACATCTCTGAGTATAAGTCAACGGGCGGACAGCTGTCCGCACCGCGCCGCTGATTTACGGAATTTTATGACCTTATCCCTGATTTGACATTATGCCCGCGGTGTGATATAATGGTGCGAGGAACGGCGGTGATCTTGTGATACACTATTACTATGGGAACGGCAAGGGAAAGACCTCGGCGGCGGCAGGCGCCTGTGTGCGTGCGCTCGGAGCAGGAATGAGATGCGCTTTCGTTCAGTTCCACAAGAACGGCAGCAGCAGTGAGATATCGCTGCTGGAAAAGCTCGGCGCGGATATTTATATATGCCCCGAATGCACGAGGTTCTTCAGTAAGATGAACGACAGCGAGAAAGCGGCGCTCACGGCGCGGCAAATGTCGCGGCGGTCTCGGCGGGCGGGTATGATATGATAGTGCTCGATGAGCTCGGGGATGCCGCTGACAGGGGAGCGGTCGATATCGCTGCGGTGACGGTGCTCCTTGAAAATGAACGGTGTGAATTCATCATAACGGGGCACCGCCCTGCGGATATATTCATGCAGCGCGCCGATTACATCACGGAATTCAACTGCGTCGCGCACCCGTACAGGACAGGCGTCACGGCGCGGAAAGGGATAGAATACTGATAT
>CAMVPV010000286.1 GCA_947169455.1 uncultured Clostridia bacterium
CCTCTGATGCAAAGGAAAGCGTAAGGAAAATGATGTGCGTGACCGAAAAATACATTCTTGAAACGGAGGAACGATGATGCAGTTCACAGAAATCGGCGATAAGGGGAAACCGGCAGTACTTCTCATTCACGGGATGCTCTCTTCGGGGGAGGATCCGCTGGTCTTCGGAAGATACCTTGCAGATGAGTATCATGTAATAAGTCCCACGCTCGACGGTCATGCTGATGACGGCAGCGAGCTCATGAGCGCAGAGGATGAGGCGGAAAAGATATGCGCATATCTCAGTGAGAACGGGATAACATCCCTTGCGCTGATACAGGGGAGCTCAATGGGAGCGGAGGTCGCGCTTGCTGTGCGCGATGAGTGCGCCGGACGCGGGATTGAGGTCGGTCACTGCTTTTTTGACGGAGGACCGTTCTTTGATTTCCACCCGGTAAAAAGGTTTTTCATGAAGATCGTATTCCGGCGGCTCATCAGGGCAATGAACGGTTCGCCGGATGATGTGTTTGAAAAGCTGAACAGGAATATGTTTGTGAAGTTTGTTGCAAAGGACAAGCTGAAGGATTGTGAGCCCATTCTCAGATCGATAGCGGAAAGACGCCGCACGTTTACGGACAGGACGGTCGATGGCATGGTCAGTACCTGCTACAACTGTGTTCTGCCGGGTTTTTCGGAGAAAGAACAGCGTTCGTTCGTATTCTTCTTCTCGCTGGAAGAACCTGCGCGCAGCTCCAGACCGCGGCTCAAAAAAGCGTACCCTTATGCGAAATACCGCGATGTGCGAGGATATTCACACTGCGGACTGCAATTCAGCCGCCCGCGTACATACGCAAAGCTGCTGAAAAGAGTTATCGCGGGGGAGGATATATGAAAAGGCGCTGTGCAGTGCCCGACGACAGAAAAACCGACCGGTCATTTTGCAGCCGGTCGGTTTTTCTGTTTATACCGTGCCTCAGATGCTTCGTCCGTACTTGCTCTGCAAAAGCCACATTCCTGATCTGCGGGCTGGTCTTGCAGCAGAAGCGGGTCGATCACTGCGTGTCCTCTTTTCCGAAAACGATTGACAAATCAGATATAATGTGATATATTCTAAATGGATGCAGTGTGTATTGTGTATGCTGGATTTATTTCCGAAAAAAGGAGATAAAAGAAATGAAAAAGAATAGATCACTGTTCTTACTGTTGATAGTATTGATGATACCGGCATTTTGTGCGGTCATGCCATCCAGGCGGGTCTCTGCGGAGGAATTGAAGAGGCGGGATCTGCTCGGAAAGAACACGGTATATACCGCTGTCCTCTATGATTCGCTCAACGGCCTGCCTACTTCGGAGGCGAACGCGATCGCACAGAATGAGGACGGATTCATCTGGATAGGCGGGTACAGCGGTCTTACGCGGTATGACGGCTCGGAGTTCTTCCACTTTGATTCAAAATGGGGAATATCCAGCGTTTTCAGTCTCTATGTGGATTCAAAGGACAGACTGTGGATAGGAACGAACGAGGACGGCATCGCCTATTTCGACAAGGGTGAGATCGTCACCTACGGAAGGATCGAGGGTCTGAAATCCTATTCCGTCCGCGCCATAGACGAGGACAGCGACGGCAACATAATCATTGCAACTACGCAGGGGCTTGCGTATGTCGGACAGGATATGCAGGTGCACCCGATAGACAGTCCGCAGATAAATTCCGAGTACATCACGGTACTCGAAAAGGACAGCCGCGGCATTATCTGCGGTCTTACACTGGACGGCGCGTTCTTTGAGCTGGACGGGCTGAAGGTCACCGCTTTCTACGAGCCGGACACATTCGGAACGGAGGAGATCATCAATGCGATGTATCCCGACCCTGAAAGGGAGAATGTCTTCTACATGGGCACTGCAGGCTCGGAGATACTGACGGTCTCGTTCGACGGCAATGTGAACGTACTGAAAAAGCAGTCCTCCGGGGAACTGAAGAATATAAAATCTATGCTGAAAAACAACGGCATATTATGGGTGGCTGCCACAAACGGACTTGGGTATATCGATGAGAATTCTGCATTCCATCTGATCGACGACATCCCCCTCGATAACTCTATCGGTCATATCATGAGGGATCACGAGGGCAACCTGTGGTTCACATCAACAAGACAGGGCGTTCTTAAGCTCGTGCCTGACCGTTTCACGGATATCAGCAAATTCGCCGGGCTGGAGCCGCAGGTCGTGAACTCTACCTGCGTAAGCGGAGACGAGCTTTATATCGGAACTGACGAAGGACTCGTGATACTGAACAAGAATTCACTGAAAACAGTTACGAACGAGCTTTCCGAAATGATGAAGGATATACGTATCCGCTGCATAAAGAACGATTCAAAGGGAAATATCTGGCTGTGTACGCACGGCGATCTCGGACTTGTAAAGTATGAGCCGGATACGGGTAGGATAACCTGCTGCAATGCGCAGAGAGGTCTTGATACGGGAAAGGTAAGAACAGTACTGGAGCTTTCCGACGGACGGATAGCGGCTGCGACAGGAAGCGGATTATATCTGATAGGCAGTGACTGCAGGGTGAGTGCTCACTATTCTCAGCAGAACGGCATCAGCACCACTGAGATACTTTGTATTGCGGAGGATAATGACGGGAAACTCTATCTTGGCAGCGACGGTGCAGGCATCTACGTGATAGACGGGAACAGGGTAAGGAGCCTCGGATATGACGACGGGCTCACGAGCGGCGTTGTGATGCAGATGAAATATGACCAGATGAGAGATGTATTCTGGATAATAACGTCAAATTCGATCGAGTACATGAAGGATGGCGTAATATCTCCCGTAACCAATTTCCCGTATTCAAACAATCTCGACATATTCTTTGACAACAACGGCAATGCGTGGGTGCTTTCCTCGAACGGTATATACATCACCGATGCCGACGACCTTATGAGCGGCAAGGATCTCGATTACAATTTCTACAATACCAGGAGCGGTCTTCCGTACATCACTACGGGCAATTCGCGCAGCTTTCTTGATGAAGAGGGGCATCTCTACATTTCGGGAACTACCGGCTGCTGCATGGTCAATATCAATTCCGAATTCACGAACAACGACACAGTAAAGCTCATCATACCTATGATAGAGATAGACGACACAACTACGGTAGTTGCGGATACTGACACGGTGGTCGTCCCGGCGGGCAGCAGGAAGATCACAGTAGATATGTTCGCGATAACCTATGCGCTCAACAATCCGCGCATCAGCTACTGCCTTGAGGGCTTTG
>CAMVPV010000287.1 GCA_947169455.1 uncultured Clostridia bacterium
CGATACGCCGTACATTCGACTTTTCCGCGCTCTGCACAGTATCCGATATATTTTGCAAGCCGCTTTTCCGAGAATACGCCGCAGGAGGCGCATATCTCCAGCAGGGAGACATCGTTCCTGCCGACTGCATATTCCACGGCGGCGTCGGAGTAGGTGAAGATATATTTACGGAAGTACTCGTCCTCCTCGGCAGTGGGTGCGCCGTACATCAGACAGGACATAACGATAGCGGTCTTTGCGGAGCGATCCTTTATCTTGCGGAAAACGACCTGCGGATAGCGCAGCTCGATGGGGTTCCATGCTATGCACCGCAGATCCTCGTTCCCGCGCAGATCGAGGCTGTACCGCCTTCTGCCGCCGGTATCCGTGAAATGCACAACGGCATTTTCACAGCCCGCAAAGGCGTTCTTTTCGATTATACGCAGCACGCCAGAGTGTATCGTTATCACGGAAAGCCCCGTGCAGCCGCTGAATGCGCCTTCTCCGATGAATTTCAAGCCCGCGGGGAGCGTCAGCGAGGTGAGGAATCTGCACCCGCGGAAGGAATACGGCGCAGCAGCGCAGATGCTTTCCGGCAGTTCGAGCGCGCCCTGCATCCCTTCGGGAACGGTGAGCACTTCATACCCGCTGCCGTCATAGATGCTCGCTTTTCTCGCGCAGAGCATACCGTTCTCCGATACATATACGTGATTGTCCGCCGCAGCGTCGATGAAGGTCATCGAGGTGCAGCCCTCGAATGCCTTGCTGCCGACAACGGTAGTCATCGCGGGTATCCTTACCCGCCGCAGCGACGTGCACCCGCGGAACGCCCCGCTGCCCAGCGTCAGCAGGATTTCGGGGAGCGTTATGCTTTCCAGAGATGCGCAGCCCGCGAAGGCGCCGCTCTCTATCTCGCCGAAGTGCGGTATATCTGCATATCTCAGACTGCGGCAGTTCATGAAGGCTTCTGCCGATATGCGTGCGCCGAATACGTGTGACCTCGCCTTTGCGCGGCTGAGATCTTTTTCGGAGCATCTGTATGCGCGCAGTTCTGTGAGTGCGGGACAGTCCGCGAATGCGCGGCTGCCTATCCCGATAAGGCTTTCGGGCACCGACACCGATCTCAGCGCGGTGCAGCCCGCGAAAGCGTTCCTGTGTATGAACTCGGCAGTTTCCGGCAGCTTCACGCGGACGAGAGTGCGGTTCCTTGCAAAAGCGTTCTCGCATATCTCGGAGATGCCCTGCGGAACGGTGATACTATCCGCAGTTCCGGTGTATTTTATTAGCTGCGTACCGTTCCGCACCGAAAAACCGTCGCCGGTAACGGTATTGCCGGGTAGTATATCATTGAATCCAAGAACCATTTCAGTTTATTCTGTTCCGCTGCGGCGTGTGAAATACACGGTGTATTCCTCATCGGTGATGTCATACAGCGGACGAAGCTCAAAGTTTTCGGGCTGCTCCTTCGTGACGTAGCAGCTCGGCTTCCATACAAAAGTGCCGTAGGTGTGTTCGGTGCGCGGGAAGAGTATCTCTTCGGGGGTGCCGCAGATGCCCCTGTCCTTTGCGGTCAGTCCCGCAAGCACGACGGGTCCCTCTTTGAATGCGAACATATCGGGGCAGTCGTGGAGCGGTTCCGCTGAGATGCTGCTCTTCATGAGGATGAACACGCTGCTGTTCTTCCATGTGCGCCTGATATCTATATATCCGTTCACGGCGGGTATATCACAGGGCTGTCCGTCTGTCACGGCTGTGAACGCGCCGCCGCACCATTCCGGGACGCGCAGCGATACGGTGAATTCAGCGGGCTCCTCGCAGGAGATGTCAAGGCGGAACGACCAGCGGGATTTTTCGCCGCCGCTGCCTTGTTCATCGAAGAAGGTCTGGTTGTCGTAGTTCTTCATTTCGGAGAAGAGCGCGGCGGAGACCTTTTTGCCGCCGATAGTCACTTCCGCTTCGGACTGTATATACTGTGAAACGATGAGCCTGTTCTCATCGGTGTAGTAGATGATCTCGGGGTACATAGCCTGTGCCTGCACCATTGTTCCGCAGCAGCACCAGAAATCGTTCGTCCTGCTGCTCCATTTCTTGCGGCTGCCTGCGCCGAGCGGCAGAAAATATGCCGTCATGCCGTCCGTGCGGTTGTTCTGTGCGAGGAAACCGTTGTACAGGCATTTTTCGATGTAATCGGCATACACGGTATCGCCGGTCAGACGGTAGAGATGATCAGCCATGCGCACCAGATTATAGACAGTGCAGAATTCCTGATCGTTGTCGCCGATGTACTGTGCGAGCTGTCCGTTCGGTATCCAGAACTCACCTGCATTCTGACCTGTGGTCGCGTACATACCGCGCTGTTCCACTGCGAACTCCCAGAATTTTTCGATGAGGGTGCGCCAGTATCCGTCGCCGGTGAGCTCATACATGGCAGCCGCGCCGTGGAAGAGCGGGATGCTCGCGTTAGCGTGGTTGTCGGTGAAAACGTCGTGTCCTTCGCCGTTCTTCACGAGATTGGAATAGAGCGCGTTTTCCTTGTAGAACGAGATGAGAGTGCGGTATTTTTCCTTTCCGGTGAGTGAATACAGCTTCGCCCACATTTCGAGCATACCCGCCTGTTCGCCCTTATATACCGTATATACCTTGTTTTCCGCGGTGAGCTTTTCCGTCCATTTTACATACCAGTCCGCGAGCTTATCGACTATCCCGAGTGCCTGTGTGCTGTCCGCGTATATGTATGAATCGTAAAGCCCCATTATGATCTTGTGCATGGTATATTGCGGCGACCATATATAGCGGTCGGTGGTGAGTATCTCAAAATATTTCTCGGGAATGGAACCGACCCATTCGCCTCCGTTCAATTGCTGACACCTTGCAAGCTCGGAAATAATATGATCGAGCTTGACCTTCAGTTCGGGGTCGCCGTCTGAGGCGATATAATGCGCAGCTGCGGAGAGCCAGTGTCCGAGAAAGTGACCTCTGAGCTGGCAGGCGGGAGATTCCCAGCCCCAGTGCAGCTTAGCCTTTGCGGGGTCGTTTATGACCTGCATACCGGGGAGTATTATCCCCGCTTCGAGATAGAAATTCTGTAAAAGGCAAGTGCTGTCGAGCTCTTTGAGGTATTTCCTGTTGTTTTCCGCTCTTTCGCGGAACAGCCCGTTTTTCAGGCGGACATTCTTCTGACCAGCCGATCTTATCATAGCGCATTTTTCTCCTTTTTATCCACTACCCACAACTTAAGGATTTTGGGATAGGGGGACGCCCTCTATCGCAGGGCG
>CAMVPV010000288.1 GCA_947169455.1 uncultured Clostridia bacterium
GTAATCTATTATCGCCGTCATCAGATCACACCTTTCGTAGAAAGCACGGCGTCGCCCTCGATCTTTACAGCCGCCTTCACTGCATGGGCAGCCGCCTTGAAGAGCGCCTCCGTCTTATGATGATCGTTCTTTCCGTATTCGCATCTGAGGTGGAGCGTAACTCCCGCATTTACCGCAAACGCACGGAAAAACTCCTCGGTAAGGCAGGTGTCGTACTCCCCTATCCTGCTGTCCGTGAAATCTGCATCGAACACGAGAAACGGTCTGTTCGAGATATCTATGCAGGCAAACGCAAGGCTCTAGGCACGAATGCTGTGCCGTACCGCGCTATGCCGTACTTGTCGCCTACCGCCTGCGCGAACACCTTTCCCATAACTATGCCCGTGTCCTCAACCGAATGATGTCCGTCAACATTGAGATCGCCCTTTGTCTTGACGACCATATCTATCCCGCTGTGCGCCGAAAATGCCGTAAGCATATGGTCAAAGAAGCCTATGCCGGTATCTATCCCGTAGATTCCGCTCCCGTCGAGATCCATCCTGACGAATATGTCCGTCTCCTTTGTGGTGCGTGATAATTCCGCTATCCTCACAGTCCGCCCTCCTTTTCAAGATCGTGAGCTATATTCTCAAACATTTTTATTATCAGATCGTCCTGCTCCCTTGTGCCGGCTGTTATGCGCAGATGTCCCTTCATCGCGCGCACCGACACCGATGCCTCCGCAAGCTTGTCGTGTATCAGCTGAGCGTATGCGGTCTTTACGCAGATGAAGTTCGACACCGAATCATACACCTTGTCGATGAGCGTCGAGGTCGCAGAAAGCTCTCGGATATGCGCGGCAAGATGATCTCTTGACTCCGCCGTTTCTGCGATATGCTTCCTTATGGCGTCCTTTTCTTCGAGCACGGCGCACACCGCCGCTTCGGTCAGCGGACTGATATTGTGAGTGGGCTTTGTCTTGCCGAGCTGTTCGGTTATATCGCGGCAGGCGATGACACAGCCCATCCTGAGCGCGGCTATCCCCGGGGACGCCGAACAGCTCTTTATGATAACGAGATTGTCGTATTCGTTCACCAGATCCACTGCGCTCTGATCCCAGAAATCCATGTAAGCCTCATCAATGATCACGAGACAGAACACATTTTTCAGCAATTTGGCGATATCCTCCCGCGTAACGCCGAGCGAGGTCGGGTTGCACGGATTGGAGAATATGACGCCCTTCACTTCGCCGCTGTTGCACAGCTTTATCACCGATGAGATATCCACCGCGAAGTTGTCCTCTTTCGGAACGGTCTGCACATTGAGCTCGCACACGTTGCCGTAGAATGCGTACATCGAGAAATCGGGCGAGAGCGTGAGTATCTTGTCGCCCTTCTGGAAGAGCGTGCCTTCGATGAGGCATATCAGTTCATCCGAGCCGTTCCCCGCTGTGATGTTTTCGGGCGATGTGCCGTAGTAATCCGCGAGGGCGCGATTCAGACGCGGCGTTTCCTGGTCGGGGTAGCGGTTGAACGGTATCTTTTTCAGTTCCTCCGCTATTTTTTCGCTGATATGAGGCATTTCGCGGTTGAGATCGTAAAATGCCTCATTCGAGTCGAGCATAACGGACAGATCATCGGTATCGGGATCGCTCCCTGCTATCGTATCAAGTTTTCCGACGGGTTCGTATGGCATTATGTCCTCCTGAGATTCATTCAAAGCGTACTCTGATCGCGTTTGCGTGTGCGGTAAGTCCTTCCTTTTCCGCCATCAGAACTATATCGTCCTTTGCTCCTTCGAGCGCTTCTTCGGTGTAGCAGATAAAGCTTACACGCTTTGTGAAGCTGTTCACCGACAGCGGAGAGAAGAAGCGCGCTGTACCGCCTGTGGGGAGGACGTGGTTCGGTCCCGCGAAGTAGTCACCGAGCGGCTCAGGCGAGTATTTCCCGAGAAATACCGAGCCTGCGTTGTCTATCCTTCCGATGTACTGCATGGGATCCTTCGCCTGTACCTCGAGGTGCTCGGGCGCAAGACCGTTGGCAAGCTCTATCGCATAATCCATGCTGTCGGTCACGATCACCGCGCCGAAATTATCGAGCGAGTGGTCGATTATCTCCTTCCTCGAAAGCGCAGCGGACTGACGCTCTATCTCCTTTATCGTGAGGTCGGCTATCTCATTGCTCGTGGTGATGAGTATCGCGGACGCGATCTTGTCGTGCTCCGCCTGCGACATGAGATCGGCGGCGAGGTACTTCGGGTCGGCTGTCTCGTCCGCAACGATGAGTATCTCGCTCGGACCCGCTATCATGTCGATATCCACACTGCCGTAAAGCAGCTTCTTTGCGGTAGCAACGAATATATTTCCGGGGCCTACTATCTTATCCACGCGCGGAACTTTCTCCGTACCGCAGGCAAGCGCCGCGATAGCCTGTGCGCCGCCCGCAAGGAACACCCTGTCCACGCCGCATACAGCCGCAGCGGTGAGTATATCGGGGTTGGGCTTGCCGTCCTTGCCGGGAGGGGTCATCATGATTATCTCGCCCACGCCCGCTATCTTTGCGGGAACAGCGTTCATCAGCACCGATGAGAACAGCGCAGCCGTTCCGCCCGGAACGTAAAGCCCTACTCTTGACAGTCCCCTCACGCGCTGACCGAGTATAACTCCGTCGCTGTGCGGGTCGATGAAGCCCTGTTCCTTCTGGCGCTGGTGGAAAGCGGTTATGTTTTCCATAGCGTTCAGGAGCGCGAAGGTGAAGTTCTTGTCCGCGTTGGTGAGCGCGTCGTTTATGACATCGCGCGGCACCTCGTAGTATTCGGGCAGCTTTCCGTCAAATTTGACTGTATAATCCTTTACAGCCTTGTCGCCGTTCGCGCGGACGTTCTCGATGATCTCCGAGACTATCTCGGATATCTTCTTGTCCGTTTCACCGTTGCGGCGTTCAACTTCTTTGAGAAAATCCTTCTCTGCTTTTCCGTCTGCGATTATTTTTCTTATCATTGTAGTTCCTCCGTTCACTATCTTATTTCTTTTCAATATATCTTCTCAAAAGTATGATATCTACGCCATTGATCTTGCCGTCATTGTTGAAATCATAACGGCTGTTATACGGCGATACTTTCATCAGGCACTTCAGGGCGGGGTTCATATCGTCTGCATTATAGCTTTCATAACGCAGGAACGGGCAGTCGGGGTCGGGGCATTTGCCGTCGGCGGAGAGTTGATAATAGTATTCCCTGTTTGTGGGGAGACCGCTCTTGCCGAGATAATCATCTAT
>CAMVPV010000289.1 GCA_947169455.1 uncultured Clostridia bacterium
GCTCGCGGAAAGCATCAAAGGGATCGTGATCTTTGACCATCGACCATTCCAGGATAAACAGAAATGATTACCTTAATGATCTGAAGATCATAAAAGATCTGGACGAATTCACATTCCGCTCGCACATAACCATCTTTACCGGCGAAAACGGCAGCGGAAAATCCACGATCCTTGAAGCTATGGCAATTAAAAGCGGTTTCAATCCCGAGGGAGGCACTTTCAATTACAGCTTTTCCACGCACGATTCCCATTCCGATCTGCACAAGGCGATGCGTATCAGCCGCGGATACAAGCGCCCGAAAACAGGTTATTTCCTGCGTGCAGAGAGCTTTTACAATGTTGCCACTATGGACGAGGAATACGGAAAGCTGCCGCACGGCGTACCCCATGATTACCATAAAATGTCGCACGGCGAGAGCTTTCTCAAAACCATTTCTGTGAATTTCCACCCGGACGGGCTGTATTTTCTCGATGAACCCGAAGCCGCTCTTTCACCGCAGAATCAGATGGCGCTGCTTGTACGGCTGCATGACTGCGCCGAAAGCTCATCGCAGATCATCATGGCGACACACTCTCCTATACTGCTTGCCATTCCCGGCGCAGATATCTATTCCTTTGAAGAGGGCGGCATAGTTCCGTGCAGATACGAGGAAACACAGAGTTTCCGCATAACGAGGATGTTCGTAAATGACCGGGCAAAAGTGCTTAAAAGGCTCATCGGCGATGAATGACCTGCTATAATTTACATACCATTATGTATTCTTCGGTGTTTTCTCCGATAACTTCAAAGCCGACCTTACGGTACATCCTGACGGCGTAATTATCCTTCTGCACGGCAAGCGACGCCTGCCTGCAGCCCTCATCAGAGAGCACTTTCAGCATTGCGCGCATGAGAGAGGTTCCGATGCCGTGCCCCCGGTATTCCTTGTACAATGATATCGCAAAGGACGGTGTTTCATCATCGATGTGACCGTAATCGTCCATTATCCGCACCCACACCGCGCCAAGCGGATCATTTCCCGCAAAAGCCGCAAGACATCTGTCAAATTTCCCGCTGCCGAAATCCTTTATATACACCTGCAATTCCGGACGGCTGATAATATCGCGCGGCGGCGGTTCTGTGCCCTCGGGAATAAATATCGCTTCATACAGAAAATCATCCAGAAAGCGGTATTCATCGGGTGAGAGCGGTCTTATCGTATATTCCATAACGGATCCCCCTGTCTGTCATTTGTGGTAATTATACCATATACAGCATCAAAAGTCAAACCAAAACGTGATCGGCCGCATAAAAGACATGAGGTAATACAGATCAACATAACAAAAAGGAGCATTAATATGGGAAAGACATTCATTTTCGATCACCCGCTCATCGACCACAAGATCTCGATGCTCCGGGATGAAAACACGGGAACGCGGGATTTCAGACGTATTGTCGAAGAAACAGCGACGCTCATGTCGTATGAGGTACTGCGCGATCTTCCCGCACAACCCGCGGAGATAAAGACTCCCGTTGCCGTTGCGCACACAAATATGCTCACCGGCAGAAAACCCGCTGTCGTTCCGATACTCCGCGCAGGGCTCGGCATGGTAAACGGTTTTCTCACGGTGATGCCGGGCGCAAAGGTCGGACACATCGGTCTGTGCCGCGACGAGGTGACACATGAGCCGACCGAATATTATGTAAATCTGCCGCCGCACATAGAAGAACGCATCGTTATCGTGCCCGACCCAATGCTCGCGACCGGCGGTTCTGCGATACACGCAGTTGATTTTCTGAAAAGCAAGGGCTGCAGGAAGATCAAATTCGTGTGCATAATAGCGGCGCCTGAAGGACTTGCGGGATTGAAGGAGGCACACCCCGATATTGATATCTATGTCGGAAATCTCGATGAACGCCTGAACGAGAATGCGTATATAGTTCCCGGGCTCGGCGATGCAGGTGACAGGATATTCGGAACAGAGGACGACTGACCGCTGAAAATGCAGAATCAGACAGACCAAAGACCCGCACACTACAGATGAGAAATATCTGTAATGTGCGGGTCTTTATATGCTTGTCAAAAGCAGCGGGCTGTACGCTCAATCGACCTTCCTTATCTGATCGACAAGAGAATCTTTTTGCATCGTCCTCAGAGGGATAAGTGCCGACAGCAGCGCTGCTATAAATGCCGCTGCGGTAGCGATCCCCGCTTTTATCAGCGGTGTCTTCATATCTGCAAGACCTGCCAGATATTGTTCCGACATATCTTCGGCAAGCCCCGTTACGTTTACAAATCCCTTTGTTGCATTTACAAAAAGCACACACAGGAGCGCTGCCGCTATGCCCGAAAACAATGAATACTGGAGCGCCTCGATAACGGTCATGTAGTAAAGCTGCCCGCGCGTCATACCGACACACTGCATGGTCGCTATCTCCGAACGTCGGTTTATCATTCCGGTGGAGATGATGTTGACCATGTTCACGAGCGCTGTGAGTATCAGCATCGCAGTAACGAAGTTCACACCGATATTGATAGCGGATGTTACCGTGCGCACCTTCTGCTTCAGATCGAAGTTGTCATATATGTACATATTCCTGTACGGAATAGCCTTTTCGAGAAATTCCGTGGCTTCCTTATGCCGTGAAGCGTCCTTCAGCTCAAATGATATCGTCGGTGGATGGGAATAATTTCCGTACAGTTCATACGCGCCGTCTTCAAATACCTTCAGCGGTGCAACAAGAAATATCACACTGCTCGACCTCATCGGCGCAGAATAACTGTCCGTCTCGTTTTCAGTCAGTTTTGCGGAAGCAGTTATATCAACCACGGCCGGAACATCTTCCTTGTTTACCTTTGTTTCTACCACCGTCTGACCCATACCCGAATAATCACCTGCGGGGAGGTTCCACGAAATAACGGTAAGTTCGATCGTGCCGGGATTTTCGGGAGCTTCATCCGCTGCGGCGATGACATATCCGCCCGCTGCCTCCAGATCGGCATAGCTTATCGGCGGCTTTTCACCCAACATTTCCTTATATGTGAATTCCGTTACATACTCTATTATGTATTTTACTTCAGGATCTGTTCCTTCCCTGCTTTTTCCCCCGAATAATACAGAAAGTCCGATGTCCTCGAACATATCGCTTTTTTCTATCGGGTCGAGTATTTTTCTGTATTCAAGCGGGTTTCTGAAATCGTAGCTTATGTTGCTTTTCGATGTGCCGGATGCTTCGACCTCATCCTCCTGCAGAGGAAAGATAAAATAT
>CAMVPV010000290.1 GCA_947169455.1 uncultured Clostridia bacterium
GTGGCACTTTGCAACAGCCGTGCGCGCTATCGTCAGCTTGTCGGAAGGGAGCGTACCCGTCTTGTAGGCTGCCTTGCCTGCGGCGATGCACTGTTCCCAGAAATAGGTGAAATCGAACTCGGTGAAATGCAGAAGTGACTTTGCGAGCTCCAGCTTATAATAATTATTGCTGTTTTCCAGCACAAAGGTTATAGTTTTCAGACGGCACACCTCCCATACGGAATTATTACTTTGGCAATTAAATATCTATAATAAACATAAAACATTTTCCGATAGATACAGTTTTATGTTATATTTGATTTTATCGATAAATAATTGCCGAAGCAATATACGCTCTGCTTTCAAGAAAGCAAAGCACACCATTTAAATGATATCACATATTTCGCGTTTTTTCAACTGGTTTTTTTATGAATTTCGGGATAATAATTCCTTTATTTCGTATATTATGGACAATAGAAAGGACGCCCCTGTGAGAAGAGCGTCCTTTCTATGCATCATAAGCTCAATATCTGCGCATCAGGCATCGGTATCGGTGTCATCAGCGGCTGTGCCGTCGTCAAAGCTGTCGAAATCGTCGAAGTCATCAAAATCGTCGAAATCGTCGCCGCAGTCGCAGCTGCACTTTCCGCACAGGCTGTAAATAAGATCAAAAACAGCCAACGCGAGGGCAGCGCAGGCGATCACAAGCGTTACCACCTGTAAAACGGTGACTTTATTTTCCTTTTTTTCGGGCATACACAGGACAGTGACCTTTTCGGCTGCCTTGCCTGCTGCATTTTTTACTGCTGATAATGCTGCATCTTTAATCATATCG
The DNA here is from genome assembly GCA_947169455.1 of uncultured Clostridia bacterium. The sequence continues at coordinate 815 of CAMVPV010000290.1, forward strand.
ATACACTCCTTCTGTAAGGAGAGACTCTCTCCCCTGTTGATATTTCTATGATATCACAATTTTTCGTTCTTGTCAAGCGGGCGGGCGGGGTGCCCCCGCGGTCGTCTCGCGTCGTTACTGAATAATAGTTGTTCGATAACAGCAAACAATAGCAGAATGAGAGGAACAGCGCTCATCAATTACTTTCAGTTTGACTTTACAGCTGAAATATGATAGAATGATAGAGGAAAGCAGGTGAACGGAATGAACAATATCCGCATTGCAAAGGAAACGATAGCCATCACGAAACAGGGATACTATGAGAACGGCGGGAAACGCACGGAACTCCCCGGCGGAGATCACTGCTCTGTGACGGTATATCCGCCTGATAAGGGCGCGGAGCTCATCAGCCGCACGGTTATACCGGAAAGCGGCGATATGTGCAGCATCACAGTGACGAACGAGGACAGCTTTCAGGCGGCGGCGCGCTTTGAACGCCCTTTCGTCATGAATTTTGCAAATGCACACAGTCCCGGCGGCGGATTTCTGCTCGGCGCGAACGCACAGGAGGAGGCGCTTTGCAGGTGCTCGACGCTGTACGCATCCATATCCTCGGAAAAAGCTGCCGAAATGTATAAATTCAACAATACTCACATCAGCCGCACCGAATCCGACTATATGCTTCTCTCGGAGGATGTGTGCGTTTTCCGCAATGAACGCTGTGAGCTGCTCGGCAAGCCTTTCACCGCTGCGGTGATAACTCTGCCTGCGCCCAACAGATACGGCGCAGCTCTGCTTGCCCCGGAAGCGCTCATACAGGAGACTATGACCCGCAGGATAAGGATAATGCTCTGCATAGCCGCCGCACATGGATATAAAGCTCTCGTGCTCGGCGCATGGGGATGCGGTGCGTTCGGAAATCCGCCCGAGAAGGTCTCGGGATATTTCCGGCAGGCTTTCATAGACGAGGGTTATGGAAAGCTTTTCGGAAATATCTGCTTTGCTGTATATGGCAGCGAAAACGGAAAGAACATTTCCGCCTTCCGAAAAACATTTTCCGAAGCAGCGGATAATGTACAGCCACTATCTGCAACTTAGACGAAAAACTCGGCGTAAGCCGCGAGTAAAAATTTCGGTCAAGCCTTTTTCCAAAAGGGAGATATGCCCCCGCGGAGCATCCGCGGGGGCATACCTCATCTTCCGAGTGTGCGTGTCTCATTCCGCAGCCACTCGCGCTCATCATCATCGAGCAGCGGCGCTATGGTATCATACACGCGCTTCTGGTATCCATTGTAAAGCCGAAGCTCATCATCGGTCATAAGCGAAGCATCGACTGCCTCCGGGTCATACGGAACAAGCGTCAGCGTATCGAAGCCGAGGAATTTTCCGAAATTGCTCTCACCGACTGCCTTGCACAGTATGAGATTTTCGGTGCGTATGCCGTACCTTCCTTCAAGGTACAGACCCGGCTCGTCCGAGGTTATCATTCCCGGTTCGAGGACGCACCCCGCCGAGGATACCGTACTTCCTATGCGGCTGCGCACCGAATTGGGTCCCTCGTGAACGTTGAGCAGATAGCCCACGCCGTGCCCCGTTCCGTGATCGTAGTCGAGCTGTTCGTTCCACAGCGGACTGCGCGCGAGCACATCGAGATTTATGCCGCGGCAGCCGTGCGGGAATATCGCAGCCGCAAGCGCAAGATTTCCGCGCAGTACGGCGGTATAGTGCCGCTTCATCTCATCGGTCGCCTTCCCGAGGCATATCGTCCGTGTGATATCGGTCGTGCCTTTGAGGTAATGTCCGCCCGTATCGCAAAGCAGAAAGCCCTCCGCCGCAAGCCGCACATCGGTCTTTTCCGAGGGACTGTAATGCACTATCGCGCCATGCTCCTTGTATGCGATTATCGGCTCGAAGCTCTCGCTGACATAGCCCTCGTTCCTGCTGCGCAGCTCCGCGATGAGCGCCGCCGCTGACATTTCGGTGTATGCCGAGGGCTCCTTCTTTATCCTGTATATGAACTTCGTGACCGCTGCGCCGTCCATGATGTGTGCTTCGGTCATATTCTTTATTTCGGTATCGTTCTTCACTGCCTTGAACAGCATCGCGGGGGGATCGCCGCTGACCGTTTTCACTTTTTCGGGCAGTGCCGCTGCAACGCCGTAATTCGTGCGCGCCTTGCCGATGAATACGGTCTTGTCCTCACCTATCTCCGATACATATCTATAGAAATCATCATAGGGCAGTATCTCTATGCCGTCAAGCGCATCCTTCATCCCGGCGCTCAGCTTGTTCCTGTCAACGAACCATTTCACATGGTCGGCGCCGACCGAGAGGTAGCTCAGTACAACGGGATTGTACAGCACATCACCGCCGCGCACATTGAGCGTCCAGCAGATCTCATCGAGCGCGGTCATGAGAAT
>CAMVPV010000291.1 GCA_947169455.1 uncultured Clostridia bacterium
GCAGAGTTCGGACAGACGATACAGATAACCAACGGCGACGAATACCTCTGGACGACAGCCAATACCGAGGCATTTTCAAGGCTTCCCGTTGACAGCGCACACAAAAAGGTCATTCTTGAATTTGCGGGAAATGTAGTCGATGTTGCCCGTGTGCCGGGTACATATATGCTCGAACGTGAGATGAGCAATGCCTTCAATTCGATAGTCGTTGACGGAGACAGCGCTCAGGCGAGGATAGACGAAGCGGTCAAGGTCATCGACCGTGAGATGAAGCGCAAGCTCGAGGAATTCGGCTATATCGACAGCGAGGGAAATACGGTAAAGGATTATATGATCCCCGATATGGACAGCATACAGGTCATACTCGGCAGAGAAGAGCGGGAGGGCGATAGTTGATGGATATTCAGACAAATACCGTAGCCGCTCACCGCGCCGCACCGAAAAAGAAAGGGAACAAGATATCCCGCCGCGAGAACAACTGGCACGGCTGGGTATTCATAGGACCGTATGCGCTGATATTCTCGGTATTCATACTCATACCGGTAATACTTGCGGCGATACTTTCATTCACGAACTTCAACGCGATACAGTTTCCCGAGTTCATCGGTTTTCTGAATTACATCACGATACTGACGAACGATGCGGAATTCATGAAGTATGTTCTTCCGAATACAGTGGTCTATGCGGTGATAGTCGGTATAGGGGGATATGTCCTCTCGTTCCTGCTCGCGTGGGCTCTCTGCAACCTTACAAAGCCCGTGAGAACGTTCTTTGCGCTGGTCCTGTATTCGCCGAGCATGACGACGGGCGTTGCGATGACTGTGCTCTGGAAAGTCATCTTCTCGGGCGATCAGACGGGGCTTCTCAACAGCTGGCTGATGAGTCTCGGAGTCATAACCGAGCCCGTGATATGGCTGACCGATGTGAGGTTCCTTCTTCCGATAGTTATAATCATCGGATTGTGGTCATCGATGGGCATAGGCTTTCTCAGCATGATAGCGGGTATACTCAACACCGATGCGACGCTTTACGAAGCAGCTTCGATAGACGGAGTATCGAGCCGTTTTCAGGAGATGTTCTACATAACGATACCGCAGATGAAGCCACAGATGCTGTTTGCTGCGGTTATGTCGATAGTCGGAGCTTTCCAGAACGGCATGATAACCTCGATGCTCGTGGGAAATCCCTCGCCGGGATATGCCTCGCAGCTTCTTGTGAACCACATCGAGGACTACGGCTTTCTGCGCTATGAGATGGGATATGCGGCGGCGGTATCGGTAGTGCTGCTGCTTATCGTACAGCTTTTCAGCAAGGGAGCGAACGTACTGCTGACCGACAAGGATCCTTACGGAAAGAAAGGAGCGGAAACTGATGGGGAATAAGGGCAGAAAGATAAATCCCAAGTCATTTGAGCCGGGACAGTTAAAGATAATCCTGCTCATACTGCCGCTCGTCATCTTCATGGGGATGCCTATCATATTCATAATCAATCACGCTTTCAAGCCTATGGAAGAGCTGTTCGCGTTTCCGCCGAGATTCTTTGTAAGGAATCCCACCCTTGAAAATTTCAGCAAGCTGATGAAATTCTCCGACAGCAGCGGTATTCCGCTCAGCAGATACCTGTTCAACAGCGTTGTGGTCACTGTTATCACGGTAGGGCTCTCACTGCTTCTCACGACGATGTCCGCTTTTGCGCTTGCGAAGATAAAGTTCAAGGGAAGAGATCTCCTGACGCAGATAAATCAGATAGCGATAATGTTCGTCAGCACAGCCGTGCTGATACCGAGATATCTCGTTATCTGCAAGCTCGGGCTGATAGACGATCTTCTTGCGCATATACTGCCTCTCGCGGCGATGCCCGTCGCACTGTTCCTTGTAAAGCAGTTCGTGGCGCAGATACCCGATTCTCTCCTTGAAGCGGCATATATGGACGGAGCCACCGACCTTGATGTCTATGTCAAGGTGATACTTCCCATGATAAAGCCCGCCGTTGCGACGGCTTCGATACTTGTTTTCCAGCAGGTATGGACGAACATGGAGACCTCGAGCTATTTTTTCAGTGACGACAGTATGAAAACGCTTACATTCTACATGAATACGCTCGTGAACGTGAATAACAGCGTTGCGGGACAGGGAATGTCCGCCGCAGCTTCGCTCATAATGTTCCTGCCGAACCTTATCCTTTTCATCATACTCCAGAACAAGGTAATGAACACTATGGCAAACTCCGGCATAAAGTAAGGGGGATATGAAATGCAAAGGCTGAAACGCACCGCCTCACCTGCGGTGCTGGCGGCAGTGCTGTGTATGATATTCATGCCGTTCACGGCAGCCGCAGATACCCCCTATGTGACCTATACGGTGAACGGCTACGGTCAGATACGCCGTACACAGACCGCCTATCTCGCACACGCGACCATTACAAGATTCGATGAGGAGGCTATGGCGTCCCCGAGCGATATCTTCATCGCGGACAACGGGAACATCTATGTGGCCGATTCGGGAAATTCGAGGATAGTCGTGGGAACTCCAGAGGGAAAGATAGTCGGGACGATAGGCGAGGGGATACTGAAAAATCCCCGCGGAGTATTCGTGACGAAGAACGGAGATGTCTATGCCGCCGACCGCGACGCGGGAAAGATATTCATTTTTTCCCCGGACGGCGAGCTTACCGGTGAATACGGCAAGCCCTCGAGCCCGCTTTACGGCGATGAGGTAAGCTTTCTTCCGATAAAGATAGCGGTCAACGACGCAGGCATAATGTTCGCGGTATGCGAATCCAACACCAACGGCATCGTGGAGATATCGCCGACCGACGGCGGAACGTTCCTCGGATATTTCGGTACGAATTTCGCCGAGACTAACATCACGACGATAATCTACAGAGCCATACTCACCGACGCACAGCGTGCGAAAATGGTGAGCAATATCCCCGCGACCCCGACAAATCTCACGATAGACGGCAAGGGACTCATCTACACGGTCACCCGCGGAAACAAGGAGGATACACTGAAGCGCCTGAACATCGCGGGAACGAACATGATAAAGTCCGGAAGTGAGACCTATGCCGATACGCCGACAGCAGTCGCTGCGGGAAATCACGACAACGTATATGTTGCAGACCAGCAGGGGTACATATTCGAGTACAACAACGAGGGCGAGATGATATTCGTTTTCGGCGGTCCCGACGACGGAACACAGCGTGTC
>CAMVPV010000292.1 GCA_947169455.1 uncultured Clostridia bacterium
AATCTTGTAAACGTTTTTTGCCTCATAAAGTGAATTTCTCCTCCTTCTCAGATGTTAGATTGTCAGAAATAAGGAACTATGCATTCTGATTTCAGCACATTTAACTCTGCCCTGACCCCCTGCCTTTTATTTCCGGTATAGTAGCATAAGAACCATCAGCGTTCTTTGCGTGCCTCAGTTCTACCCGTCCTCCGAGTTCTTCTCCAAAGCATCTGGCAAGATCAATAAACCTGTACCAGTCATCCTTGGGATAATATGATACATAGAACAACACATACCGTTTTTTTCGCGGTATTTTCTTAACATTGGTAACTATCAGTCCGTACCTCATCGCATCGGCAGTTTTCTGTGCGGTATCTATCCATCGCAGGCGCTTAGCTTCTTCCTCGTCCTTCAAGCGTCTGGCATTTTCTTTTTTCCGCTGTTCAGCTGCCTTTTTCTGCTCTATATTTGTCCAGTAAGGATTATCACGCTTTTCAAAGTAATGACATCCCTTCCTGACGCAGTCATGAGTTTTCAGATATTTTTTTGTTATATATCCTCTATGCTCAGAACAGTGACAGTACCCGACCACCGAATCTGTCTTTACAAGCAGATATTCACCTGATATCAGCTTTAATTTAGCATAATCGGTATTGATGGTTTTCATGCCTGCCCCCGTTCTTCATCCTGCACATCGTTTTTTGTCTCTTGGATTTTATTATACCAAAAAACAAAGCAGAATTAAAGCGGCAAATTAAATAATTTTATGTCCGGAAAAAAGACAAATTGCCGGTATCACTTCAAGGTAACGACAGTGACGCCGTTCTCGCCCTCGCCGAAAAGTCCGTCGCGGAACGATTTTACCGACGGGTGGCTCCTTAAATGGCGCTGTATGCCGTCGCGGAGCATTCCCGTGCCCTTGCCGTGGATAACGGTCACAAGACCCGTGTGCGTCATAACAGCATTGTCGATGAACGCATCCACTTCGAGTATGCCCTCATCTACGGTCATTCCGCGGATATCTATCTCCACAGAGGCTTTCCTCTCGGAAGCGCTGCGCACGCCCTTCGCCGTGACCTTGCTCTTCGGAGCCTGCGCGGACTTTTCCGGCTCCACAAGGCGCAGCTCCCTTATGTTGGTCTTGGTGCGCATAACGCCCGCCTGCACGAAGATATTCCCGCTGCTGTCCGGCTCTCCCGCCACGATGCCCTTCCGCCCCGTGCCGACTATCAGCACGGTATCACCGCGTTTGAGCGGACGCGGCAGCTTGTAATCGCTGTTGTCGTTCTTCATCACGGGGTTTGCCGTGCGGTACATCCTGTCCAGCGCCGAGCGGCTCATGGACTTTGCGCCGGTCACTGCCTGCCCGAAGTTCGCCTTGTCCTTCTGACGGCGCAGCTCGTTCAGTTCATCGAGCAGCTTGTCCGATTCGGCGCGGCAGCCCTCAACTATGCGCATCGCCTCGATGCGTGCCTTTTCAAACTCCTGATCGCGGCTGTCCTCAAAGCGCTTCTTTTCCGCCGCGAGTTCTTCCGTCAGCCTTGCCTGTTCGTTTTTCAGATGCTCAGCCTCGGCTTTCAGAAGGTCGTATTCCCGCTTGGATGCCTCCAGTCCGCCGACGACTTCTTCAAAGCGCCTGTTCTCGCCCGATACCGACGCCTTCGCCTTTTCGATGATATGCTTCGGCAGACCCAGCCTTTCCGATATCGAAAAGGCGTTCGATCTTCCGGGCGAACCGATCATAAGGCGGTAGGTCGGGCGCATATTCTCCATATCGAATTCGCACGAACCGTTCTCTACGCCCTCGGCGGTAACTGCGTACAGCTTCAGTTCCTGATAATGCGTTGTTACCATTATCTTCGCGCCCTTTGAGCGTATATCGCCGATTATCGCCTCCGCGAGCGCCGCTCCCTCAACGGGGTCGGTGCCGGAGCCGAGCTCGTCCATAAGCACGAGCGACTCCGTATCGGCTGCCGCACATATCCCTATGACATTCCCCATGTGCGATGAGAATGTCGAAAGGTCGTTCTCTATGCTCTGCATATCGCCTATATCGACGAGTATCTTTCTGAACACCGAAACGCGGCTGCCGTCCGAGGCGGGTATCATCAGCCCGCACATCATCATCGCCGTGAGCAGCCCTGCCGTTTTCAGCAGGACGGTCTTTCCGCCCGTATTCGGACCGGTGACGATAAGCGTATCGTAATCACCGCCGAGCTTCAGATCGACCGGCACGACCGATGCCGCAGGTATCAGCGGATGGCGTGCGCGTATCAGATCGATAACGCCGTCATCGGATATTATCGGCTCGCTCGCGTTCATATCGGCGGCAAGCTCCGAGCGCGAGAAATACAGATCTATCTCGGCGCAGGTCTCGAAATCGAGGGACAGCTTTTCCGAAATGCTGCCGCAGTCCGCGGAAAGCTCCGCGATAATGCGTTCTATCTCCTCCTGCTCCATATCCTTGAGTATGCGGATATCGTTGTTCGCCTCCACAACGGCGATAGGCTCGATGAAAAGCGTCGAGCCGCTCGCGGAGGATGCGTGGACGATACCGGGCACGGCGCCCTTGAACTCAGCGCGCACCGGGAGCACGTAGCGCCCGTCACGTATGGTGACTATCGACTCCTGCAGCGCCTTTTTCACATCGGAGGACTTCACCATCTTATCGAGGCTCTCGCGTATCTTCACGCCGCAGCGCGCTATCTTGCGGCGGATATCGCCGAGCTCCGGGCTTGCGGTGTCGGCGATCTCGTCCTCGGAGAGTATAGATCCCTTTATCCTGCGTTCGAGGTGATTATCCCCCGTCAGCGAATCGAAGAACGGCGCAAGCAGCAGCTTTGAGTAAGCATCGGCGTCCTCCGATATCTCTGCTGCCGCCGACGCGAACCACTCCTTCAGCTCACGTATCTGACGCAGCATAACAGCAACGTCGAGAAGCTCCCTCAGCGTCAGCGAACCGCCCGACTCCGCCTTTGCGAGCATCGGGCGGATGTCCTTGAAATTGTAGAACGGCGGACAGCCGTTCTTTACCGAAAAGTCGAACGCCTCGGCAGTCTTTTTTATCTCACGGCGGACTATATCTATGTCCGTCTGCGGCTCTGTTGCCGCTATCATCTCGCGCGTGCGCCCGTTGGACGCCTTCGCCGCGAGCATTTCCAGTATTTTGTGAAGTTCTAATGTTTTACAGTATTTGTCCATGATATTTCTCCATTTATAAT
>CAMVPV010000293.1 GCA_947169455.1 uncultured Clostridia bacterium
CGGGAGTATTTCCCGTGTTCTTCATAATCGTGGCGATGCTCGTGTGCCTTACCACGATGTCGCGCATGATCGAGGAACAGCGAGTTTCCATAGGCACGCTGAAAGCTCTCGGCTACGGCAGCGGCAGCATCATCTTCAAATATATGTTCTACGCCGTATCGGCGACCCTGCTCGGCTGTATCATCGGCTGCGCGGTGGGAATGCAGCTGTTTCCTTTTGTTATCATCACGGCTTACGGTATAATCTATGATGTCGGCGGTATCGTCATACAGGCGGATATGGTGACGGCGCTTGCCGCGAGCGGGGTATTCACCCTTGCTATCTCCGTTACCGTACTGCTTACGGCGCGCTCATCGCTTTCGGAACAGGCCGCACAGCTCATGCGCCCGAAGGCTCCGAAGATAGGAAAGCGCATACTTCTCGAACACATCACGCCGCTCTGGAAGCACTTCAATTTCAGCGGCAAAGTCACCGCCCGCAACCTTTTCCGCTACAAGAGAAAGATGTTTATGACCGTTATCGGTATCGCAGGCTGTACGGCGCTGCTGCTGACGGGCGTTGCACTGTATGACGCTATCAATGACATTCTCGCAAAGCAGTTCGGCGACATTCAGCATTACGACGGCATTTTAGTATATGATGCCGAGGAGCACCCCGAGGCTGCAGACAAAGCCCGTGAGATAGCGGAAGCGGAGGGCGGCGCGGGTATCAGCGTTTATCAGAAGCTAACGACAGTTACCGCGAACGGCAGGTCGGTGGACGCATATATCGCCGTTCCTTCGGAGCCCGATCGTTTCACACAGTTCTTTGATCTGCGCAGCCGCACTACCGGCGAGCATTTCAGTCTAACGGACGATACTGTGTATATCGACGAGAAATCCACATTACTGCTTAACAATGTCGGCAGCGGGGATACTATTATAGTAAAGCAGAGCGACACGCAGTTTGCGGAAGTCACCGTGACTGCGCCGTTCGAGAATTACCCCAACCACTTCGTTTATATGACCGAGGCGACTTATACCCGCCTGTTCGGGGAAGCTCCGCAGTACAACACGCTGTATTTCCGCCACGGAAAGGGCGAGGGCGCGGAACAGGACGAGTTCGGCAGCAGGATGCTGAAAATAGACGGCGCACTCACTATCACGTTCAATTCCGACACAAAGGTGACGTTCTCGCACATGCTCGAGTCGCTGGGAATGGTAATATGGGTAATCATCACAGCGGCGGGCCTGCTTGCGTTTGTTGTACTGTATAATCTGACGAACATCAACATTACCGAACGTATAAGAGAGATAGCAACATTGAAGGTTCTCGGATTTTACGACAAGGAAGTTGACAGCTACATCTTCCGCGAGAATATCCTGCTGTCGCTGCTCGGAACAGGTGTCGGGCTGATACTCGGTATTTTCCTTGCGCGGTTCGTCATCACCACTGCAGAGGTCGATCTTGTAATGTTCGGCCGTAATATCTACCCGCTCAGTTTCATATTTGCCGCTGCCGCGACTATGGCTTTCTCACTGCTCGTGACTCTCGCGATGCACAGACGCCTTCAGAACGTCAATATGATAGAAGCCCTGAAGTCTGTAGAGTAGGGAGCACGAGGGGTGAGAGGCACAGGCATTGAGCGCCGCACCCCTGTGGCGGTCTGAGCAAACACTTCGATTTGTCCCGTATTGACTCCCGGACCGGCGCCGAGACTTTGTTCAGACTTGTCAGATTTCGTCTGCGCTTATAAAGTTGAAAGTATCTGCGATGGGAAGCCGTAAATATGCTACAATTCAGAAGGTGTGCAGAGCCTATGCACAGCACTACCCGTATTTCAGCAGAGAGCTCCGATTCAGCGGTTTAAGCCGAGCAGATCTATAATGGCTGACAGGCATTGCAAGGCGCTGCAGACCCTCGGGCGACTTGTCTGAGGGCTCCCGCATACTTTATTTATTGTAACACTTTATCGGAGACTCTCAGACAGGCGGCCGAGGGCGGTGCCCTTTGGTTACTTTCCGTCACTGCAGACGGAAAGTAATTCGCCCGCTTGCACTTAGTGCGGGGCAAATGCGCAAACGTATCTGCGGGCGAAAGCACACACACCTGCGGCCTCCGCCGCGACATCCGCGGCCTCCGCCGCGACACCCGCCGCGACACCCGCGGCCCCCGCGGCCTCCGCCGCGACACCCGCGGCCCCCGCGGCTCCCGCCGCCTAATCATACCATATATATAGTATTATAGCATTTTTTCTGCACAAGATATTACAAAAGCCTTTGGAAAAGCTTTAAAAAATTTTTCGGAAATTTTTTATAAAATTTGAAACTTTTTTGCCGAAATTGCCTACTACCTATATGTAGGGGGCAAAAAGCGAGGTGACCTTCTTGGCAAGTGACACGCTTGAAGCCTATTTTAACAAAGTCTATGGCGATACGTTCCGCGCGGTGTCGCGCTTCGTTGTCAGCAAATGCGGCAGCATGCAGGAGTCCGAGGATATCGTCCAGAATATCTATACCCGCTTCTATCAGCGTATAGCCAAGAAGGGGTACGACGATATCGAAAACGCCGAGGCTTTCGTTATCAATATAGCAAAGTTCGAGTGCAAAAACTTCTTCGGAAATGCCAAAAAGCACAGCAATGCCACTTACTTCGCGGATTACACCGAGGAACAGATGGTCGAGATCGAGGCGCAGATGTCAAAAGAACAGACCAGCCTCGAAGATGCTATGTGCAACGATATGCTCGCAAAGCAGATATTCAATGACATAGCAAAGGATGACCCGCTTATCGGCCGGATATTCTACCTCCATTTCGTCTGCGATATGAAGCTCGACGAAATAGCCGATACCCTCGATATCTCCCTATCTTCCGTCAAGAATAAGCTCTACAGAACAATAGAGCGGCAGAAGAAGAAGTTCGACCTATAATTTCACGAATATTCCCTGTTAAACAGAAAAATATATTATGGAAAGGAGGAACAGCCTATATGAATACCAATCAGTTCTATAAGGAGCTTTTTGAGAAGTACGCCTTCGATGAAGAGAAGATCCGTAAAAATGCTATAAAAGCGGCAAAAACTCCGGCATGGCAGAGAACTCTTGGCGCACACGGGAAATCTGTAGCAGGCGTGGCCGCGGCAGTCGCGGTAACAGTCGGCGCAGTGGCTTATATGTCGGGAACTCACGGCAGCGACGGTATAGAC
>CAMVPV010000294.1 GCA_947169455.1 uncultured Clostridia bacterium
GATAAGCAGCCACGGAGCAAAGCCTCCCCAGGTCGCCATAAGCTCCGTCATCTGTTCCTCGCCGGAGAACAGCACAATAGGGGCTACCAGTCCCACGAGTCCGATCACGATACCGCAGGCCGTCTCGCGTACAATGTGCGGGATGTGCTCCGCACCTTTATGAGCAAGCTTTTCCGTACCTGCATATATAAGGTACATCAGCAGGCCGACGGGTATGTACAGCAGCACGAGAACGTAATCCAGCACGGAGAGTTCCACCTCGGCAAAGCTCGGGAAGCCTTCCAGCGATGTGTGGAACAGGTGATTGAGACCTGATATCACAAGAAAGCTCGTGACCGCAGAAAGGCCGTAAAGAACGAGCTTCGCCGGCTTCGGCATAGCCGGGGGCTGACCGTTGTCCGCGGAGGTTTCCTCAACTTCCAGAATACCGAAAAGCGGCATGTGGAAGACATGACCTAATGTGACGCTTTCGCCCAGCTCGGAGTACAGGGCGGTGTTATGCTTCGCAAAGGAAACGTTGTCTCCGATCCAGTAGCAGAGTCCTGCGATGATGCCGGTAAGACCTGCTTCGGGGCCGACGCTGGAGCCGAAAACAAGCGGCAGCAGCGCGCATATCAGCATGACCAGCATGGGGCGGTAATCATAGTGCTTTTCCTTCTTCACCTTGCCCATAACGATGTCCAGCGATTCGGGGTAATCTCCGAACTTTTTGTGCAGCAAGCCGACAATGCAGCCTCCCACGGCGCACAGCGGCACAGTTATCCACCGACCGCCCACAGCGCCGGGCAGAGTATCCCAGATCAGCGTGGTCCCGAGGGATACTGCCCGAAGAAACAGCCACAGCACCAGACCTACCACTGCGCCGAGACACAGCGTCAGGATCACCATGGCGGCGGTATTTTTCAGCTTGACTTTATTCAAAATGGTCACCACTTCTCTTTTAAGGCTATACCGCACAAAGAGCGTGCGTGTATCGCGCAGTCAGATTTTTCGGCAGATTGTACAGAAATTTTGCAGGCTTACTGGCGTAAGTCAAGAAATTTCTGTACAATATGCCGGAATAATATGCAAGTGAGACGCGTGCGTCTCTTTGTGCGGTATTGCCTTAAGTTGTATAATATCGCAAAACCGATCTGTATCTTGTCTGTCCGCAGGGCGGAACAGAGTTTGCACTTCATTATACCATAAAATATGTATTGCTTCAATAGAAGAATGGGCATTTTGAAACATATGTGCATTTCCTGCGCCGATTTTTGTCTATATTTACCAGAAATATCATCTCAGGCTTTCCGACACAGCGTGTCGAGAAAGTCTGTTCAGCGGTGCTTACGCGCTGTCTTTCCGGAGACAGGACAAGGAACAAACACCGGGAGCACCCTCTTCACAAGCGTAAGCGACTTCTTTGATACGCCGGAATAACTTTCGATATTTTTTCGTTTTCGTGACGCTTTGGCTATATTGACGGCACAGTGCATATTCCATTACCTGTTTGTTGCAATTGCAGCAAAAGTGTTGTATAATATTGTTGATAACGCCGAATTTACAACATGTGTTATACTTTTTGTCGCTGTGGATTGTTTTATATACAGAAAGCGCTTTTCGTTCATTTTAAATGATGAAGAAAGCTCGGTGTTTCGTCACGATCCAGATACGTCGGCGAAGCCGACACAACAATTGTCAATTATCAATTATCAATTGTCAATTCCGTTTCTTCATCAACGATGAAGAAAAAAGGAAAGGAAGTGGGTCGATGTCCGGAGTCGATCTTGACCGATACATAGGAATGTACCGAAGCAATGTCACAGACGCAGCGCTGTTCATTGTCAAAAATCCCGCAGACGCGGAAGATATCGCACAGGACGTGTTTCTGAAACTGTACACATACAGCGGAACGTTCAACGACGATGAACACGTCAGAGCGTGGCTGATACGGTGCGCAATGAACAGCAGCCTTAACTATATAAAGTCGTACCGGTATAAAAACTCGGTGCCGCTGGACGAGCTGCCGGAAATACCGGACAGCACAGCGAACGCAGACAGCGGTCTCAAAGACGGTATGATGTCGCTCGCGCCAAAATTCCGCGCGGCACTGTACCTGCACTACTACGAGGGCTACACGGCGAAGGAAACTGCGGCGCTGCTCGGGATAAGCACGGCGGCAGTGAAGTGGCGGCTCAAACGCGGACGCGACAAGCTGCGGGAATTTCTAAACGATGAAAGGGGCTGAAAAAATGGATTACAAAATCGCGATCTCCGATGTTCTCGGCGAACTGAAAGGCTCATTTCATCCCGAAAGCGATGCCGAGTTCGGCAGAAAGGTTAAGGAAATGGCAAGAGCTGAAAATACAGGAAATATGACCGCTCCGAGGGTCCCCGCGGGAAGCTCCGTGCAGAAGAAGCCGCGCAGGTTTGCACCCGTGATAGCGGGAATAGCCGCGACGGCTGCGATCATCGGCACGGGCGTGCTGACGGTGACACTGCTCAACACTTACGGCGGGCTTAAGGGCCCCGATGTGAGAGATACAGGGGCGGGGTATTCCTCAAACACACAGAAATACCCATTCGCCGACGCGACCGGATATGTCAGCGTAGATCAAAAATACGGGGTCGGCGACGATCTTACGGTGCATCTTAAAGGGTACAGATTTGACGGTGTAGAGGCAATTATATACTACGATCTTATTTTCAAAGAGGAGCAGGTCGACGGTGTGACGAAACCCATATACCCGAGAAACTCCGAAATAGGTTTCTGCGATTTTGCGGGGGGCTCGGGCGCCGGCACTCTGTATTCCTATACCGCGAGATACAATCTGTACTCGCCTGCCGATTCCGCGGAAGTTGAATTCGGGCACAGCGATGACCCGCAGAGCCAGATTTTCGGGCTGACAATGTTCAAAAGCACCGACAGCATAGCCCCGGAGGCCACTGCCCCGCAGTATGACGACCCGTATGCGACATCAACGGCAGAGGCGCTTATCACGACATCGAATGTCACGGAAAACGAACCCGCGCTGACAATGGGAATGATACGTATTCCCGGAGAATATCCCACGTTCCGCTTCAACGGCTATACCGTGAAGCTTACCGGCTACAGGTTCGACGGTATGACGCTGTCTATGACATACGAGGTCAACTACGATAATAAATTAAAGCTTATGATTCACGATACGAAGTTC
>CAMVPV010000295.1 GCA_947169455.1 uncultured Clostridia bacterium
ACGCCTAACTTACCTGGCAGGACGGAATAGTTATAATGCGAAAAGAATTGTAGATCATATATTTTCAATATTGCAGGAAAGCCGTGCCCGGATATCCCGGACACGGCTTTTTGTATGATACGGCGATGCATTTCAGCCGGATGTTTTATCGTATTATAAAAATATTGACAAACAAAGAATGATAGTGTATAATTAAATTGAGAAATTTTTGTCAATTTGCGGCTGACTGCCGCATGAACGTTATATATTACTGAAAACAGGAGGTTGACTTATGACAAGGTGGGTCGCTATCGTAGATGACGACATGACTAATCTCAGGGTAGCCGGACAGATACTCAGCAAGCACAATATCCGCGTCAGCGCGATGAAATCCGGCGCAGCGCTGATAAATTTCGTTAAGGAGAACCGCCCGAGCCTTATACTGCTTGATATCGCCATGCCCGGTCTGAACGGATTTGAAACGCTTGAACGCCTGCGCGCGTTTGAAAAAGCGGAGAACCTCCGTGAGATCCCCGTCATCTTCCTCACAGCCGACGAAAACCTTGACACCGAGAGCAAGGGCTTTGAAATGGGGGTTGCCGATTTTATAAGAAAACCGTTTTATCCCGAGGTGCTGCTGAAACGTATCGACCATGTTCTCATGCAGCAGGAACAGATGAACAGACTGGAGGAAGAAGCCAGCTTTGACGGTCTTACCGGATTTCTGAACAAGGCGGCATCGGTTGAAAGGGCGATAGCATTCTGCAAGACAAAGAGCGGATGCTTCATGATGGTCGATCTCGATTCGTTCAAACTGGTAAATGATATCTACGGTCACGATATGGGTGACAAGGTGCTGATAGCGTTTGCAGATCAGATAAAGGGATCTCTTGATTTTGAAGGGCTTTTCGGCAGGGTCGGCGGCGATGAGTTCATCGTATTCGCCGTCGGTATGAATGACGACAGCGAGCTGAAGGCATTTACCGAAAAGCTGAACCGCGGGCTCATGGCAGAAGCAAAGAAGCTTATGGGCGATGATATGGCGATCCCGCTCGGAGCGTCTGTCGGTGCGGTATATGTACCTGAAAAGGGCACTGATTACGAGGATATCAGCCGTATGGCAGACAAGTGCCTTTACAGCGTCAAACAGAACGGAAAGCATGGGTGCCTGTCACTGCGCGAGCTGGACAGGCGCGCCGACAATATGTCCGACCTGGAGATAAAGAAATATACGCTGCTTTTCAATGAAAGAAATGTTCCCGACAGCGCAATGCTGCTCGAAAAGGAAGAATTCATCCATGTTTACAGGTTCCTTCTCCGTTTTCAGAAAAGATTCGATATGTGTATCTCGAAGGTGCTCATCACGCTTTCGAGGGAGGAAGGACTTGCGGACAGTAAATATTCGATACTGTGCGGTGATTTCGGAAATCTGCTCCGTCAGTCGCTGCGCAAGAGCGATATCATGCTGAAAGTCAGGCAGAACCAGTATCTTCTGCTGCTCACCGACACAAGGGACATATATGTTGAAAATATCCTTTCAAGGATAATAACTGTATGGAACGGCGGAAATACAAGGCAGTACCTTTCTGTAAGCTATGAAATGGAAACACTCTATCCCGATGATACCTTGAAAAGCAATGTCTCCGGATGATCTGCAAGGAGCCGTAATATAGTATGAGACATTCTGCCGAAAATGACGAGATCCGCCTGATGTCGAACCTCGCACTGCTGATAACGCTCCAGATATTTTCAGCCGTTATCATCATGCTGAATTTTGTTCTCGGGTGGGAAAAATGGACTATACCCGTGATAGCCGCGGGTGCTTTTGCAGGGCTTTCCATGCACATAACGCATAAGCCCTCCGATACTGCCCGTCTGTACCTGTGTTCTGCAATGATAATCATTGAGCAGTTCTATTACAGCGTCAACGTAAGCACGGTTTACGACAGCACGCCGGTCATTGCGGTGCTGCTCGTGCTGTTCGCCTTTACAGGAAAAAAGAGGCTCGCTTACCTGTGCTTTGCCTCCGGAATGGGCGGTATGATATACCATATGCTTTCGCTGAATGCATCCGGCGCGCTGATCGTTGATGCAACGATCGTGGTGCGCACCTGCTGGCATCTGCTTCTTGTCGTGATAGCAGGCGTTACAGCACTTCGTCTTTCGGATATACGCCGCCGTACAGATGATATCTATGAGGAACAGCTCCGCGCCGCCCGTGCAGAAAACAAGAGTGCGGTCGATTTCCTGGCAAACGTTTCTCACGAGATACGCACTCCTATCAATGCGGTCATCGGTCTTTCAAATGTTATGCTGTCCTCCGAGAAGGATGAGAATATCCGTAAGGATATGGAATCGGTAGCTGCTGCAGGACGCCGAATCGCTGAACAGATAAGCGATATCCTCGATTACTCTGAGATAGATATGCAAAAGCTGTGTAACAACAACGAGCCGTATATGCTGTCGTCGGTGATGAACGATCTTGCTGCAAGGCTCCGCGCGGTAAAGAAGCCCGGCATCGAACTCGTGATCGATGTGGATACTTCCGTTCCGAGCGTTCTCATGTCGGATGCCGTGAAGATACAGAAGATACTGTGGCATATCATCGGAAACGGACTAAAATACACCCGTGAGGGCGGTGTGTATGTGCATATATATCCTGTTCAGCAGGAATACGGCATAAACCTCTGCATAGAAGTCACCGATACAGGCATTGGAATGAGTGAGGAGGAGCTTGAACGCATCTACGAGAGGTTCTATCAGGCAAATTCCGGCAGGACGCGCTCGGCGAGCGGTCTCGGGCTCGGTATGGCGATAACTCTCGGTTTCGTTTCGTCTCTGGGCGGGTTCATGCGCATAAAGAGCAAGCCCGATCAGGGTACCTCCGTTTATATAAGCATCCCTCAGAAGGTCATCGACCCTGCCGGATGTATGTCGGTCATAGACAGGGAAAAGATAAGTCTCGCTGCTTTCCTCAATTTCAGGAAATTTCCGATACCCGCCGTGCGTGAGTTTTACAATTCGATGATAAAAAACCTTATCTTGGGATTGAAGACCACGATGCACCGTGTCGAGAATATCTCCGATCTCCGCAAGCTGATGGACAGCGTCATAATAACACATCTCTTCATCGGTGAGGAGGAATACCTTTCCGATACACGGTACTTCGATGATCTGGCTGAAAAAATGACAGTAGT
>CAMVPV010000296.1 GCA_947169455.1 uncultured Clostridia bacterium
GTGAAAAATATATCGCCGAGGGCTTCGATGATTATCTCACAAAGCCGATAGATTCTGAAAAGCTGGAAAATATGCTGCTTGAATATCTCCCGCAGGATAAGATCATTGTATCGGACGGTGAAGAAGATACCGAAGTTAATACAGGTATCCTGCCTGATTTTCTGTATGATATCTCCGAGCTCGATATCGATGCGGGCATAAAGAACAACGCCGATGAAGGATCATATCTCGATATGCTGAAGAATTATGCAAAAATGATCGTAAAGCATACCGATGAGATCGGACGCTGTTTTGCCGCAGGCGATATTGAAAACGCGACTATCAAGATCCACGCACTGAAAAGCACTTCAAGGATAATCGGTGCGGAAGATATCGGTGAGCTTGCACAGCGCCTTGAAAATGCCGGAAAATCGGGGGACACGGAAACGCTCGGGAATGAACTCGGAGGGCTGCTTGACAGATGCCGTTCACTTGGTGAACAGCTTTCGACGCTGACCGAAGAGCCTGATGAGCGTGATCTTGCTCCGATAGATGAAGAACAGCTCAGAGAAGCATTCACGCTGATAAAGGAATATGCCGAGGTATGTGATTTTGAGAGCGTCACGGGCGTGATCGAAGATCTCGGAGGATACAGTATACCCGAAGGGTACAAGGAGAAATTTGACGCGGTAAGAGAAGCAGCAGACAATTTCGATTATGAACTGATACCCGGAATACTTGAAGAATAATTAAATGAAATGGAGTTTATGTTATGGTTAAGGTACTTTTGATAAGTCAGGGCGCATCGTTTACGATAGATTCTCTTGAAAAGAGCCTGCACAAGGAGATGATAATGACGCAGAAATCCCTGGCAGACCCGGAGGAGGTAAAGAAATTTTCTGACGGTATAGATGTTATCCTGCTGTATGGCGGAACATACATCGAAAACAGTGTCCCTCTCTTTGATTATCTGAAAAGATTCTGCGAGGAAACACATATACATCTCGGAGTGATAGGATATGATTCGGAGATAAATGATGTGGAGTACCTCGTCTCTGAAGAAAACATTGCCTTCAAGATAAAGCGTCCGTTCGATATGAAGGAGCTTGTTGATGCCATAAACAAATGCGCGGAAGAAAACCGCGCAAATGAAGCGGCGGCGGATGCAGGCGCCGGAAGTGCACCGGTCATCGAGAAGAAACATCAGATATTGCTCTGCGATGATGATATCATGTTCCTGAAAATGATGCAGGACAGACTCTCCTCAAAATATAACGTTACCGCTGTAAAATCCGGAGTGCAGGCGATCTCTTTTGTCTCTCAGCACAAGACAGAACTTATCCTCCTCGATTATGAGATGCCTGTTACATCGGGGCCGCAGGTCATGGAGATGATACGCAGCGAGGAAAATTCAAAGGATATACCGATAGTTTTCCTTACCGGCAAGTCCGACCGTGAAAGCGTAATGACAGTCATGAAGCTGAAACCGCAGGGGTATCTGCTGAAATCCACCAAAAAAGAAGATATCATCGCTTCGATAGATAATTTCTTTGAAACGGGAACATGGAAGATGATACTTAGCTGACCTGTCTGGCTGGCGGTAATATTGCGGTAAAGGCCGGTGATATGATTGAATACGATTAAAGAAACATCCGACACATTGAATGTATCGGAACGGGAAGTAAGAAGCTTTGATGAATTTCTTGAAGAACACCGCCGCAAGGTCAGCAGCAGCCTGAACAAGGTACTCTGGGCGTGTATCGCGGCAGGACCGTTCATCTTCATAGCTGTGCTTGCAGGACTGTTCAAAAATGTAAGTCTTTTTGCAGGTCCTGTGATCTCGGCGGTGCTGTTCGCAGTGGCGCTCCTGCACAAGAAGCTCATCGAAAAGAGATCAGATGTCGTTTTTACGAGTATGCTCGCATTTGTTGCGATAGACGGTCTGCTCGTATTTATGGACAATTCTCATCTTGCGATCTATATGACGTGGTTCCTTATCCCGCTGATGAGCCTGTTTTTCTGCGACTACAAGATATATTTCCTGTCGCTCGGGATGAACTACATGTTCATGGTAACATCGGTATGGCTCACTGCGCCGTACTATGTTGAGCGCAGGACAGATATAGGAACAAACCTTTCATATTTCATTTCGAGGACAGGCAATTTTACAATTGAAACGATAGGAATGGCAGCTGCAGGATTTTTCCTTTGCAGGATCTCTATCAACAACTACAAGGACGTTTTCGAGAATCAGACCAAACTGTACGAAAATCAGAAAATGCTTTATGAGAAGCAGGAAATGCTCTATGACAATGAAAAGCGCATTAAAGAACAGATGGACATTATGGCGTCCATGTCGGGTATTTATGATTATGTCGCGCTCATAGAACCGGAAACAAGACAGGAAACCGAGCTTTCCAGGAAAACAGCAGATACCAACGATTCCGGAAGACTGAGGCTTTCACTCACAGGCGGCGAACTGATGCAGTATGTTTCATACGCATATCTTGACGCTTTCAGGGCATTTGCCGATCTGTCCGACGTGAGAGAGCGGCTTGCGGACAAAAAGAGCATATCCGAGGAATTCAGCGATATCAATGACTGCTGGTACCGTGTGCAGTTTATCACGGTCGGTCACGGCGATGAATATCCGGATGGTGAGAGCAGGATAATCTTCACCGTGCAGAATATCGACAGCGAAAAGAAGGAACAGGATCGTCTGTCAGAAGCTGCAAAGACGCTCAACATACGCATATCCTCCATCGCAAATATCTTCATGACGGTGCATGAGCTCGATATCATTTCAAATTCAGTCACCGAGATAAAATCGGAGAGCCGCATAGTAAATGATGTCCTGAGCACTATCCATACCGACCCGCAGGGGATGCTGAGCCATGTCATGGAGACGGTCACGGATGAATCGAGCATTGAAGAGGTGCGCAGGTTCACCAACCTTTCAACGCTCGGAAAAAGGCTGAAAAACAAGGATACTATCGCTGTGGAGTATATGATCAAGCAGAAGCTCTGGCGGCGCGGAAGATTTGTAGTATCAAAACGTGACGAAAGAGGAAATGTCACACGTGTACTCTGGCTCTCAGAGGACATCGACAATGAAAAGCGCGAGCGCGACAAGCTCGGCGATATGTCTGAGCGCGCGATA
>CAMVPV010000297.1 GCA_947169455.1 uncultured Clostridia bacterium
GATTTACGTGAACGCAGACGAGCTGCTTTCCGACTGCCTTTATCAGCAGAGCGGCGACAACGGAACTATCCACGCCTCCGGACAGAGCGAGGAGAACTTTCTTGTCTCCTATCTGTTCGCGGAGAGCCTTCACCTGCTCATCGACAAACGCCTGTGCAAGCGCTTCGGTGGTTATTCTTTCCATGCTTTCGGGTCTGACATTACTGTTCATAGTTATCGATCTCCTGTTCTTGTCAAATTTTCGGTGCGCTGAAAAACAAATAGATAATATAAACCTGCCTCTGCTGCAAAATGTTCATTGTACATTTTTGCAGAGGAAAAGCAGCACAGTTATTCCCTGCTGTCATTATCCTGCGGAGGTCTTCCGGGCGGTCCGATGCGGAATATCCTGAACGCAAGCTTTCTCAGAAGCGGCACCGACAGCATAGTTATCGGCAGAGCGATGAGAAAATCCGTTCCGAGACCCGACAGCCATGCCCTCAGGAACACAGGGCTTTGTATGCCGACATTCTTTATAATGAAGAACGTGCAGAGTATCGGGGTGAAAATTATATCTCCGACCAGTCCCTCTATCACGGCGCAGAGATATCTCTGTTTATGCGGGTCAGCGTGAATGAGCGAGATCACTGTGTCAAATACTTTTTTCGGCGGTATCAGAAATCCGACTATCAGTGAGATCACCATTGAGATCAGTATCGAAATGATAAGCCCCACGGGAACTATCCCGCCGTTTTTCAGCATACCCAGCGATGAGAAAAGTGCACCGAGAATAAGTCCGTTTCCAAGTGAGATCACTGCCCCGACCTTTATCATGGGATCTTTCATTATGATACCCTCCTTGTGCTGTGATATATAATTCAATTATATATGCAGACAGATTTTTTGTCAATATCTTTCTGAAATTAAGAAGGAGCTTTTTCTGCTTTGTTCCATTTTCCGAGAATAAGCACTGAAATTATCAGCACTGCCGGGAATATACCTCCGAATACAAGTCCTCTGCGCAGATCATCGCCTGCTGCCTGCGTTACCGTACCGACCAGCCACGGTCCGGATGCGCCGCCGAGATCGCCCGCCATTGCAAGCAGTGCGAACATTGCTGTTCCGCCGGAGGGTATCCTCGCCGAACAGATACTTATCGTCCCGGGCCACATTATCGCTACTGATGTTCCGCATAGTATGCAGCCTGCCAGTCCGATAACGGGAGCATCTGAAAGCGACGCGAGCATATAGCTTATAAGGCAGAGACAGCCCGAACCGAGCATGAATTTCGTGAGGTCGAGCCTGTCACCGAACTTCCCGAAGAATGCACGGCATATCCCCATGGATACTGCGAACATACAAGGACCCGCGAGGTCGCCTGCCGATTTTGAGAGCCCGAGTGCCGATTCCGCGAATGCCGATGCCCACTGCGCCATTGAAAGCTCCGATGCGCCTGCGCACACCATCAGCACAACAGCCACACAGAATGCAGGCATTCTGAAAAGGCTCGCCATCCCGAGCCCCTTGCTGCCGCCCGTTGGGTGTTCAATAGGACACACCGCAAAATTATACACATTATAGAGCGGTATCACCGCCCACAGGCAGGCAAGTATCTTCCAGCTGCCTATGCCGAACAGATGAAAGAACAGCGTTGATATCAGTATGACCCCGACCGAGCCCCAGCAATAGAATGAATGGAGCAGGCTCATAACGGCTTCCTTGCGGTCGAACGGACAAGCCTCAACTATCGGACTGCACAGCACCTCGATGAGTCCGCTGCCTACCGCATATATCACCACAGCTATGATGATACCGGTAAACGGGTCAGGCAGCAGCTCCGGCAGAAAAGCCATCCCCACGAGCCCTGCCGCAGAGCATATCTCCGAAGCGACGATGCACTGCCTGTAACCTATATTATCCGCAAATCTCGCACACAGCAGATCGACGATCAGCTGCGTGAAAAAGAACACAGAAGATATCAGCGCTATCTTTCCGAGCGGGATATTATATGCCGTGTGAAAATTCCAGTAAAGCAGCGGCGAGAAATTTGCCGCTATCGCCTGCGTGACAAATCCGAGGTAGCAGGCTGTAAGTGTTTTTCGATGATCCTTTGCCATATTGACATTCTTCCTCCGATGTGTTATTATAATTGTATCATATCATATCGTTTATATGATATCAATGCATTATATTGTAATTTTATTGCACAATATCGTAATCGGAGCGAACAAAAATGTCTGATAAATACACCAGGATAAGAACGGACGAAACTCTCCGTGAGACAGTTCACCACGGCAGCAATGACTATCCGTTCCGCTATTATTATGAGGATATATGGGACTTCGACCTGCACTGCATCGACTGGCACTGGCACCCCGAGGTAGAATTCGTATATATTCAGAAAGGCACCGCTGATTTTCTCATAGGCAGCGGAAGGACAAGGCTCAGCGCCGGGACGGGAATATTTATCAATTCTAAGATGATACACCGCTTTGAATCCCCCGAGAGCACGATAATACCCAATATCGTATTCTCCCCTGCCCTGCTCGCACGCGAAGACAGTCTCGTATATAAAAAGTATATCCTCCCCGTGACAGAAAGCAGCACCGAATGTATCATATTCACTCCCGATGTGCCCTGGAAACGCAATGTCATCGGAAAACTGCTTTCCGTGTTCGATGTACAGGAAAACCGCGGCGGCAACGAACTGAAGACAACGAGCCTGCTTATGGATATCTGGGAGAATATATGCGAAAATTCAAAGATAACACAGGGTTCCGGACGAACTGACCAGTCCTCGCGCATACAGGCACAGCTGCGCATCATGATGGAGTATATCCACAGCAATCACAAGGAAAAGCTCACGCTTGACGACATCGCACGCACCGTGATGATGAGCAAGAGCAGCGTTCTGAAAATGTTCTCGGCGTATATACACATCTCTCCGATAGAGTATCTTATAAATTACAGGCTGCGGCGCGCGGCGGAGCTTCTCACGGGAACAGAGAACAGCATCGCGGCGGTCGCACAGGAGACAGGATTCGACAACACAGGGTACTTCTGCCGCAGATTCAAGTCGCTGTACGGATTGACACCGGGAGAATACCGTAAAACAAGTAAAGGAGCGATATCATGCCATTCAATATCGTAAGAGGA
>CAMVPV010000298.1 GCA_947169455.1 uncultured Clostridia bacterium
GATAATAAAAAGCAAATAATGGAAAATTCCTTATCCGCTTATTCTGCAACAATCGCGGGTGTGCGGAAAAGCAATTGAACACCAAAACGCAAGCGAGCGTTTATGCCGCAAAAAGCTGCTTTACAGTATAACAGACGAAGCAAAGAGAACATATGTTCACAAATTGTTTACAAAGAAATTTGCATAATGCTATTGACAAATCAGATGCACTGTGCTATTATGTAATTGCAGAGGGAAATCCAAGTGCCTATAACTCTCGGCAGTCCATCGGAACGAAGCTATTTTTTTGCTTGTATCATAGCATAGTGCAACCCAAATGTACAAATATCGTTCCGGCAGGCAATTCTGATAACGAAAGGAGTGTCCGATTTATTCAGCGATAAGCAGCGGGAGGTATGGCAGCACACTATGAACGAACATCACCGCTACAATATCTCCGTCGGAGCAGTGCGCAGCGGAAAAACATATCTTGATCTGTTCCGCATACCAAAACGCATCCGCTCCGCCGGTCAGCACGGAAATGTCGTTCTCATCGGCTGCACGCAGTCCTCCCTCGAAAGAAACATCCTCTCCCCTATGCGCGATATCTGGGGGGAAAATATGGTCGGCAGGATACGCCCCGACGGCAGGATAACACTGTTCGGCAAGGAATGCTGTGCCATCGGCGGCGCGCTCTCCTCCGCTGCGGAAAAACTCCGCGGAATGAGCATCGCCTACTGTTACGGCGATGAGATAACTACCTGGAGCGAAGACGTGTTCCGCATGATACAGTCCCGCCTTGACCGCGAAGAATCCGTTTTTGACGGTACCTGCAACCCCGATTCCCCTGAGCACTGGTTCCGTAAATTCCTCTGCGGCGGGTTCGACACAGCAGTGTCCAGCTTCACTATCGCTGATAACCCCGCGCTGCCGCCCGCTTTCGTCGAACAGCTCAAAAAGGAATATGCAGGTACAGTGTGGTATGACCGCTTCATCCTCGGAAAATGGGCTGCCGGCGAGGGTATCATCTATCGGCAGTTCGCCGCAGACACCGACGCTTTTCTCCTTGATGCGCCGCCGCCCGGCATCATCATGGCGGATATAGGTGTGGATTTCGGCGGCAACGGCTCCGCCCACGCTTTCAGTCTCACGGGATATACCCGCGGCTACCGCGAGATCGTCACCCTCGATGAGTACTACCGCAAAGAGATCATCTCACCCGCCGAGCTCGAAGCCGATTTCGTTGATTTCGTGCGCCGCAGCAAGGAAAAATATCCCTGTCTCTGCGATATCTACTGCGACAGCGCCGAACAGGTCCTTATACGGGGGCTGAAAAATGCCGCTTACCGCAATATTGCGGGTGTGGAATTGCACAATGCAAAGAAATGCCCCGTAAATGACCGCATACGTTTCTACTCCGCACTGATGGGCAGAAGGCGCTACTTCGTGATGAAGCACTGCGTACATACGACAGAAGCGTTTTCCACAGCACTCTGGAACGGGAGCGTCCGCATGGACAACGGCAGCACCAACATCGACAGTCTCGACGCACAGGAATATTCCACGGAACACCGCATGAACGAGATACTTGATTCATTCGGCATGAAAGAGGGATGTTGATAACTGCCGCTATTTACAAGGAGGTTTGAAAAGTGTACAGAAATATCGTCTGCGACGCACAGACTGCCTTCCCCGAATTGAAAATACCCGATTCGGGCTGGTTCTACGAAAGCGTCATCTCCGCCTGCGACCGCATATACCGCGGAGAACTGCCCTGGAAGACCGTGAAGAAGTCCGGTCTTTACGGCCGCGGTGAACGTGAGATGTCCTGTCTCAACACCGCCAAGGTGCTCTGCGATCAGCTCTCCGATATGACATTCAATCAGCAGGTGGATATCATCATATCCGATAAGGATAAACAGCAGTTCGTGAACGATGTGCTCCAGTACAGCTCGTTCTGGGACAAGATGCCGCGATTCTTCAGCAGGGCTTTCGCACTCGGCGGCGGCGCGGTAAGGGTATTCACCGACGGCAGCAAGGTACTGCTCGATTACATCGATGCCGATTCGTTCATTCCGCTCGAAATGAACAGCCGCCGCATTGATGAGGGCATATTCCGCAGCCGCACCCGCTCCCGCGGCAAGATATACACCCTGTTCGAGCTACATTCCCATGACAGGAACGGAAATGTCACCGTGGAAAACCGTATGTTCGTTTCGCCAAACGAAAACGAACTCGGCGAGAGATGCTCACCCGGCTGTCTCTATGACGGTCTGAAAGAGAACATAAACTACCTCTCGCCGACACCCATGTTCTCCTACTTCCACCCCGCAGCCGCAAACAATATCTTCCCGTCCGGCTGTCTCGGGCTGTCCTGCTTCGCCAACTGCACCGATACCCTTCGTGCGCTCGATATCGCGTTCGACAGCCTCGTGCGGGAGTTCATACTCGGCAGGAAACGCATTATCGTGCCGTCCTCCTGCATACGCACGGTGGTCGATCCCGAAACAGGGAATGTGCGGCGCTATTTCGATGCGGATGATGAGGTCTTCCAGGCGCTGCGCTGCGATGACGAAAAGGATCTCAAGATAATCGACAACACCGCCGAGCTCCGCATTGAAGAGCACACCGAGGCGATAAACGCCCTGCTGAACCTGCTCTGTTTCCAGACGGGACTTTCCTCCGGAACGCTCAGCTTCGGCACATCCTCCGGGATACGCACCGCTGCCGAGATAAACAGCCAGGAGAACCGCACCGCACGCACCATCATCAGCAACCGCAATATCGCGGCGGAATTCATAGAGGATATCGTGCGCAGCATTCTCTCCGCCGGCGTGTATGCAGGTATTATCGACAGCGGAAAAACGGACATCCGCGTTTCCATCGCCAAGGAACTGAACAAGGACATCGACCGCGAGATAGACCGAAATATCAAGCTGTGCGGGGCGGGTCTGAAAAGCAAGGTGCGCGCCGCTATGGATATCATGGACTGCTCCCGCGAAGAAGCGGAAAAGGAAGTGAGCAGCGAAAGCCTCTCCTGAAAGAGAAGCGGACGACCCGCTGTCCTTCACAGAGCGGTCGGTATATTATTACATCGGCAATTAAATATCTATAATAAACATAAAACATTTTCCGATAGATACAGCTTT
>CAMVPV010000299.1 GCA_947169455.1 uncultured Clostridia bacterium
AGAGCAGATCATCCGTCAGCTCAATGATTTCCAGCCCGCAATGCTGAGCGGATATCCGGCCAGCCTCGCACTGCTCGCCGACTGCTCCGGACTGGATATACATCCCGACGTCGTAATAACCGGCGGTGAGCTTCTGACCGACGAGATACGCGAAAAGCTCAGCAGGAAATTCGGATGCTATGTGCAGACGCATTATTCCTGCACCGAGGCAGGCGAGATAGCCTGCGAATGTTCGGAAGGACACCTGCACATCAACGAGGACTGGGTCATAGTCGAGCCGGTAGATAAGAACAACAATCCGGTGGCGTGCGGCGTCCTCTCCGACAAGGTGCTCATCACAAACCTTTCAAATTACATACAGCCGTTCATACGCTACGAGCTCACCGACCGCATCATCGTCCATGATGAAAAATGCCCCTGCGGAAAGAATACCTTCTGGCTCGAGATAGAGGGCAGGACGGACGATACACTCTCATTCGCGAACGGTGTGAACATCGCGCCGATGTCCCTGTACAAGATACTTGAAGAGGTCAGGACCATGCGCCGCTTCCAGCTCATACAGCGTGCGGAGGACAGACTTGAACTGCGCATCATCGCCGACGACCGCGAGAGCGCATACGCAGAGGCAAGGAACGATCTGACCGCATTTTTCAGCAGCAAGGGCATCGGGAGCATCAGGATAGATCTTTCGGATGAGCTCCCGCAGGCAAACAAGGTCAGCGGAAAATTCAAGCATATCTACCGTGAATTCCGCGAGGAGAGCGCATGATGATATGCTGCTCTCCGTTACTCCTCACTTTTTGATCTTTTCGATGATGCTCTTTTCGATGCGTGAGACCTGCGCCTGTGATATCCCTATCTCATCTGCCACCTCTATCTGCGTTTTTCCGCAGTAGAACCGCTTGTAGAGTATATCCTTCTCCCTGCCCCTGAGCGCACCGACAGCCTCGCGGAAGGCTATCTCATCTATCCAGTTGGAATCATCGGAATGGTCGCCTATCTGGTCAAGCAGATAGAGCGTATCGCCCGCATCGGAATATATCGGCTCATACAGCGATACAGGGTCGGTAATGCTTTCGAGCGCCATAACGACTTCACTTTTCGGCAGACCCATCCTTTTCGCGATCTCATCGACGGTAGGCTCACGGTCGAGCTCGGCTGTGAGCTGTTCCTTCGTCTGCATGGAATGATACGCGGTATCTCTCATCCCGCGGCTCACGCGGATAGGGTTGTTGTCGCGGAGATATCTCCGCAGCTCGCCGCTTATCATCGGAACAGCATAGGTAGAAAATCTGACATCAAGCCCGGTATTGAAATTGTCTATCGCCTTCATCAGCCCTATACACCCCACCTGGAACAGATCGTCCGGATTTTCACCCCGCCCCACGAACTTCTGTATCACGCTGAGCACGAGCCTCAGATTTCCGCTGATAAGGCGGTCGCGTGCGGATCTGTCTCCCCCGCGGTACCTTCTGAGGAGCTCCATTTTTTCATTTTCCTTGAGAACGGGCAGCTTTGAGGTATCTACACCGCTTATATCCACTTTATTGTAATACATCGCTCATCATCTCCGATATGACCTTTTGTTACTGATTATTGTCATATAGCAGGTCTGTTATTCGGAAAAACACGATGTAAATATTCCCAGTGCAGGATAGCTGTGCAGTAAAAAAACATGGCAGAGACCTTTGTAGAAGATCTCTGCCATGACAGCCATTATAACGATATGGCGCGCTGTGGGGGACTCGAACCCTCGGCCTACTGATTCGTAGTCAGTCACTCTATCCAACTGAGCTAACAGCGCGTATCGATTTGACTATATAATTATATCAGATAGATACAGCGCTGTCAAGAGTTTTTTTCTCAAAAAGAGCAATTTAACATTTTATTAACATAATCCCTTCACAGAATACTTCTCTGCGATGAAGCAATAGTACTTATATGGTACGAAAAATCCCTGCGCGTGCGAGCATACCGGGCATTTTTCGGGAACATCGCTCCCCGTGAAGATATGCCCGCAGTTCAGGCATATCCATTCGGTATCCTCATTCCCGCGGAACATCGCGGAATTCTCCAGAAGCTCCGCAAAGCAGCCGAAGCGGTCGCCGTGTGACTTTTCGATACAGGCTGTCTTCATAAATATCTGTGCGATATCCTCGCGTCCCTCTCTGCGTGCGGTCTCCGCGAATGCGGGATATACCTCATCGTGCTCGTGATATTCGCTTTTCTGTGAGCTGCGCAGGAAAGCGGCGATATCATCGGATGCCATGACCGGGTAATCCGCACCGCTTATCTGAACTGTCCCCGCACCGTTCTGCACAAGGAGATCATAGAATATCTGTGCGTGTTCCTTTTCCTGCTCTGCCGTGAACCTCAGCATCCGCGATATGAAGCCCATCTGCTGCGAGGCGGCGGTCTGTGCGGCGAGGTCGTATCTCGTGCGTGCCTGGCATTCCCCCGCGAACGCCTTCATCAGCACCATGTTCGTATTATCCATAGATATCATTCCTTTCGGTATAGGTGATATTATTATGCCCCGGAACGGAACGATATACCTGCCGCCGCAAAAATATCCCTGTACATCCGTACAGCGATATATATCCGCATATTATTGACATTACGAAAAGAATATGCTATTATTTAGTCATGAGGTGATATCATGGAACTGCCCGAAGAGATCATCCAAAAGAAAGTTGTCCATATATATGACGATACCCCCCGCGAGCTGCTGTATGCGGCACAGGATTACAACGAGCGCATGGGCAGCCTGCGCATAGAGGAAAAGCGTTTTTCCGATATCAATCTCGTGTTTTTCTTTGTAAACCTGGTGCCCGGCGTTATTGCCGGAGGTGATGCGGCACATTTTTTCCGCAATCCGGTCGGCGGGACTGCGATACTGCTTCTGTTCGCGTTCCTGCTGGTGTATTTCAACCTTGTCAGGAGAAAGGCCCTCCCCGTCACGGCGTGCGTGCTGCTTCTCCTGCTTCTCGACCTGCGGCTTGTATTCCTGCTTATCGCCGATATCATCCTTACGGTATTCCACACGAAGTACTCGGATTTGCTGACCTCACTGCCGGAATATCCGAAATTCGAGGATGTCCGTATCATCA
>CAMVPV010000300.1 GCA_947169455.1 uncultured Clostridia bacterium
CGGTCAACACCGCCGAGTATATGCAGCAGCGTGGATTTTCCCGAGCCGGAAGGTCCTATCACGGCGCAGAGCTGACCCTTCGGCACGCTGAAAGAAACATCGTCCAGCGCACGTACCTGATTTTCACCCTTTCCGTAAATCTTGCATACGTTTTCTACTCTGAAATGGTCCATGATCTTTTACTCCTTATTTCAATGTTATTATTCTCCCGACAGAAAAAGCGGCAGTCTGTACATACCGCACAGACTGCATGAGATCATCGGTAGCTGCCGTGTTCGCTCTTGAATTTTTCCTTGTCAGCATACATGATTTTGTCTGCGCGCCGGAACACAAGATCGACTGTGAGGTCGTCGGACGCCTTCTCAGCCATTCCCACAGCGGCAGAATATCTCTCCCACGGATCCTTATCCTCCTGTGCATAAGTTTCCGCAAAGCTTTTTTTCAGATCATCGCATATCTCATGCCGTTTGTCATAATCGACGCCCTGCAGCACCGCGACAAATTCGTCGCCGCCTATCCTGAACACCGGCGAATGCTTGAAAGCATCACATATAACATGAGAGCAGCCCTTGATGTACTGATCACCGGCATTGTGACCGTAAACGTCATTGATCTGCTTGAGCTTGTTGATATCGACCATTACGATCGCAAATCCCGCATCCGCATCAGAAATGGAATGTCCGAGCTCCTCGGTCTTTCTGATATACGCCAGCTTGTTTCCCACACCCGTCAGGGCGTCCCTGTAGGTATCCTTGCTCAGCTGACCGATCTGCTTTTCCTTGTCCTCTATGTCCTTTTCCGCCTGAAGCTTTTCCTCCTGCAGATTATTGAGGTCGTTCAGATGATCTATGATATCTATCTGCATCTTGCGTATGCCGCGGTAGATATCGGCGATCTCATCATGGCTCCTGACATCAAGCTCGATAACTCCGGCTGTCTTGTAATCGGTATTATCGTTGGGCTTGAACCGCTTCATCTCAGTTGTCATATCATTCAGCGGCTTTACAACGATCTTATTGATGAAAATTACCGCACAGGTCACTACAACAGCGGTAATTATCAGTGCTCCTATCACCAGATAAACAAGGAACCTGCTGCGTTGGAGCATCACGTCATCCATGCCGACATCACATCCGACAAGGCATACATAAGTACCGTCCGATGTATATACGGGGTAGAAAGCCGTACACAGCCAGCCCCAGTCACCGTTGGAAATGGTCGGCTCGCTGATAGCCCGGAGATCCAGCCCGCGGAGCTCTTCTTCCCTTTCCTCATAGTAGCCAGTCTGATAAGCCGGGTTGCTGTCGTCGTCCATAAGATACATATCGTACTCGGCATCCTTATCAAGCACCGCATTCATGTAAAGATACTTGATATCGTCGATATTGCGGAGATAATTGCTCATCTCCGTTCTTGTCTCGTCATATTTTTCCCAGAGACCGTGTTCTTTCAGATATTCGATGACCGGCTCATCGTCGTCCGCTTCTTCGGCTGCATCACGCAGCTGCTGGAATTCTTCCGATTCGGCAGCTATGCGCAGCTCCATAAGATAATCGCCATCCACCATAGATGCAAAGTTCCTGGCATTATCCTTTGCATTTTTCTTGTAGTAGGCATCTATCTGATTCACGCTTGTGTAAAACGCTATCGCCGAAGTGCCGAATGCCACGATGAATACCGTCAGCACGACGAATACGAACATTTTGTATCTTATCGAAAAAGTCCGTTCCTTATTATCTTTCATTGCCCTCACCTGTCAAGTCAGTGTTTCTGTTGATCATATGGCATACTCAACTATATATATTATATCTAAAAATGTCGAAAATGTCAATACCTCGTAAACGCTATTAGGTATTAATTAATATATATTGTGACAGATTTATGAAAACATGGGATATAATCTTGAAATTTAGTGCAGTTAGTGATATAATAGTTAGCGATTACAAACGGCTATTTATGATTTTATGAACGTCTTTCCCGCAACAGCAGTGAAAAAGCTTATCTGATGCGGGGAAATATGCAGATACATCTTACTATACTATAATTCAAAAAAGGAGAATAGAAATTGAAAAAAAGATATCTTATCGCAGGTGCGGTGTTCACACTGGGATTGTCGTTCCTGCTGACGGGGTGCGGTATGCATAACAGTTCATTGACAAGAAACGCCGGCATCCGCGCTATAAAAAGACGTTACGGGATAAAGCTCACCTATGCGGGCGATGCCGACAAGAGCGGCTCCGGCAATGTATTCGGCAGCTATTCCGATGCTCTCGATATCTATGCGGAATGCAAGGAACTCCCCGGAAAGCTGATACATATCTACAGTCCGGATGGCTTCTATTTCGGAAGCGACTATATCCCTGTAAAATACGAAGATGATACAAAAGAACTTGTCCGCTCTATAGCTGCGGAGATCTACGACGACAGCAATATCAGGGTCAACGGGATGACTTATATCGTGAACTCCCTCGGCAGGGATACCACCATGGAAGAGTATCTTGCGTCCGGTGAGCTCGAATATGTAAATATCTGCACCACCGACAATGACGACCCCGAGGGAGATTTTGCAAAGCTTATCGATGCGCTTATCGAAAACGGCGTCAACTGCAAGCCGCAGGTATATCATTTCAAGGAGTATGTATATGGAAGCGATGATTACAATATACAGACAACTGATATGGAATACCGCCTCGGCAAATGCCTGCTGAGCGGGATATACCCGACGCTCGATGATAAATTCGATAAGGGATACCGGTTCGTTTATCAATTCTGAAATCAAAAAAGCTGTGAAACATTTTCTGCTTCGCAGCTTTTTCTTATCATTTAGCTCCGGAGAACGGAATAATGATCGGATAATTATTCATATCGTCTATGATATGATCCGGGAATATCATTAAAACAATTCATCGAGCAGTATATAATACCTCAGTTTTTCGGTATCCGGCACGATACCGAGCTTTTCAAACAACATATCTGTATCGGCATTATATATATCTCCTCCGTATGTTCCGTCGCAGTTGTGCCTGTAGCTGCGGTAACACAGCGAGATATCCCGCCACTTATCGGCGATGCCGCAGTCACCGAGATCGATGAGCCCGCTCACTCTGCC
>CAMVPV010000301.1 GCA_947169455.1 uncultured Clostridia bacterium
CTTGAAAGCGGCTACATAGCCCACATCTACTGGGGAAAACATATCGACGACGACGATATCTCCTACCTGCTGCGGCTCGGCGAAAACCCGCACACGCCCAAGGTAAACGGGCGCGATATGGGCACGTTCATGGACAACACTCCGTTTGAGTACCCCTGCCACGGAACGGGCGATTACCGCGAACCCTGCCTTATGATAGGCGACAAGGACAATATGTCCGCCTGCTGCATAAAATACAAGTCGCACAGGATATACCGCGGCAAGCCCGATATCGTTCAGCCCGGGCTCGTGAAGCTGCCCTCGCTGTATGCTTCGGAGGATGAAGCGGAGACGCTTGAGATGACCTGTATCGACGAGCACACCGGACTTGAAGTTGTGCTGATATACACCGTTTTTGAAAATTACGATGTCATCACAAGGAGCGTCCGCCTGAAAAATACCGGCAGCGACCCTGTATATATCAAGCGTGTGCTCTCCGCGTGTGTCGATCTCGATAACTGCGATCTCGATATGATAACGCTGAACGGTTCGTGGGCACGCGAACGCGCAATAGAGCGCGCACCGCTGCATCACGGCAAGCAGGGCGTCGATTCCATGCGGGGCGAATCCTCACATCAGAACAACCCGTTCTTTGCGCTGGTATCACATGACGCCGGCGAGGAAAGCGGCGAGGCTTACGGCTTCAATCTCGTATATAGCGGAAATTTCTTCGCGCAGGCGGAAGTGACACAGTTCAAGAGAACGCGTGCTGTCATGGGCATACATCATTATGATTTCAGCTGGCTGCTCGAAAGCGGAGAGGAATTCGCCGCGCCCGAGGTGGTAATGGTATATTCTGATGCAGGCATCGGCAAAATGAGCCGCACCTTCCACGATGTTTACCGCAATAACCTCATACGCGGAGAATACAAGGACAAGCGCCGCCCGATACTCATCAACAACTGGGAAGCGACCTATTTCGATTTCGATACCGACAAGCTCATCAATATCGCAAAGCAGGCGTCCGAGCTCGGCATAGAAATGCTGGTGATGGACGACGGCTGGTTCGGTCACCGCGACACCGACAACAGTTCGCTCGGCGACTGGTACGTATATGAAAAGAAGCTGAAGGGCGGTCTGAACCATCTCGTAGATGTTCGGTATATGGTTCGAGCCGGAAATGGTATCGCCGGACAGCGACCTCTACCGCGCTCACCCCGACTGGGCGATACAGATACGCGGGCGCGAAATGACCCGCAGCCGCGATCAGTATGTGCTGGATTACTCCAACAAGGAAGTGCGCGACTATGTCTATGGCATGATACAGAAGATACTCGCCGACGCGAACATAGAATATATAAAGTGGGATATGAACCGTCAGCTCACCGAGGTGGGCTCCTGCTCGCTGCCGAAGGAGCGTCAGCGCGAGCTGTGGCACAGATATGTGCTCGGCGTGTATGATCTCATGGACCGCCTTACCACAGATCACCCGCATCTGCTGCTGGAGAACTGCTCGGGCGGCGGTGCGCGCTTCGACCCCGGTATGCTTTATTTCTCGCCGCAGATATGGTGCTCGGACGACACCGATGCTGTCGAGCGCCTCAAGATACAGCACGGCACCTCGATATGCTACCCGTGCTCCGCAATGGGTGCGCACGTTTCCGACTGCCCGAACCATGTGCTCGGGAGAACGGTGCCTTTCACGACGAGAGGTCATGTGGCGATGGTGGGCACATTCGGCTACGAACTCGATGTCACCCGCATATCCGAGGAGGACAGAAAGCTAATCCCTGCGCAGATAGAGGAATTCAAGAAGTACAATCCGCTGATAAGGAACGGCGATCAGTACCGCATAGGAAATGTTTTCGAGGACAACACATGGGACGCATGGGTGTTCGCCGCGAAGGACGGTTCGGAGGCTCTGCTCACCTTTGTGCAGGTGCTGAACAGACCGAATTACCGCAGCCGCCGCATAAAGGTGCGCGGTCTTGACCCCGACAGGAAATACCTTTGCAGCGATACCGGAGAGATCCACAGCGGCAATGTGCTGATGAACGCCGGGATAAACATCTCGCTGCACGGTGATTTCACATCAAAGATAATACATTTTACCGATGCTGAGCAGTAAGAGGAAAGAAGTAAGACAAAATGCAGCATTTATTTACAATCATTTACATCGAACTTTTGATTCTTATCTCTTGCCTCTATGAAAGCAAGATTTGATTTCCATGAAAAATACCGCGTTTGTTATCGGATGACATAACAAACGCGGTTTTCATTTTCGACAGAAAGCGTTATTTCCGCTGTCCGGCGGACGTCGCCCGCGGAGCTTCTTCACAAGAACATATATCCCCGCGGAGATCAGAGCTGCTCCGAAATTCACGCACACCGCCGCGATGCACTGCGGCGATGTAGGATCTGTCACCGAATCTCCTATCACAGTAGTGGCTATCATCCCCGGCAGTATGCCAAGCAACGAGCCCGCCAGATATACGGGATAGCCTATCCCCGATGAACCGAGCGACAAACTCACCACATCACAGGGCAGACAGCTTATCACGCGCAGGAAAAAGCAGACGAAAAACTCGTTCTCATCGCGGAACTTGCGTATCTTCTCGGCTTTTTTGCTTTTGTTCACTATCTTTTCCACGAGCTCTCTCTCGGCGAACCGTCCCACAAGATACGGCACCGTGACAAGTATCACCGTGCCCGCAATATTCACGAAAAGTGCCGTCCAGAAAGGAAATATCAGCCCCGAGGCGGCGTACAGCACGAACATCGGGAAGAAGTACGACATTGATTTCAGTGCGAACATGAGAAGCAGCACCGCTATCGCCGCTGCCGGCTCGGAGGGTGTGTATTCAAGTATCCTTTCGGCGGTTATCCCGCGGAATTCGGTCATGCACAGCACAGCCATCACTGCCATCATAGCGAACGGCGATATCTGCATTATCCTTTTTATAATAGTATTCTTATCAGTCTTTGGCATTTTGTGTTCCTTTTCGGCTTTCGTAATTATACGATGAAGGATGAGAACGGGGAGCTTCTGGCCTGTGCCGACTCCCACTGGTTTTACTTTGACTTTGACCGGGAACGCCCGGTAAAGGTTCCGGAGGAGGTGGTGAAGGGG
>CAMVPV010000302.1 GCA_947169455.1 uncultured Clostridia bacterium
ATAGATTACGGTGCGGGAAATATCTTCAGCGTGAAGAACGCGCTCGACCACCTCGGATATCCGTGCGAGCTCACCTCGGACGCGGACTTCATAAGGAACGCTGACAGGGTGATACTCCCCGGCGTGGGAGCTTTTCCGAAAGCGGCTGCACAGCTGCGGGAGAGCGGTCTGTGGGAGCTGATAAAGGAACAGGCGAAGATAAAGCCGTTTTTGGGGATATGTCTCGGTATGCAGATGATGTTCGACAAGAGCTTTGAATTCGGCGAGACCGAGGGTCTGGGTCTGGTGAGCGGAACCGTTGAATTAATGGAAACGGGCGGACTGTCGCTGCCGCACATCGGCTGGAACAGCCTTGAATACACGAAGGAATGTCCGATATTCGGCGGCATACCCGAGGGCGAATACGTATATTTCGTACATTCCTATGCGGCGGTATGCGATGATGCGGCTGCGGCTGTGTGCGATTATGCGGGCAGACGCACTGCGGCGGCTTACGACGGAAAATATGCATACGGCTGTCAGTTCCACCCCGAAAAGAGCGGCAGCGTGGGGCTGCGCATACTGAAGAACTTTGAGGAGCTTCACTGAAAGGAGCGGACTGTATGAATGAGATAATAAAGGCGATGAAGGAGCGCAGGAGCATACGGAAATTCAAGCCGGATATGCCCGAAAAGAAGGATATCGAAGCTGTTGTCGATGCGGGGCTGTATGCGGCGAACGCGCGCGGTCAGCAGAATGTCATCACGATAGCCGTGACAAACAAGGAACTGCGCGACCGCATCTCCGACGACAACCGGAAGATAGGCGGCTGGGATGCCGGCTTCGACCCGTTCTACGGTGCGCCGGTGATACTCATCGTGCTTGCGAAAAAGGACTGGGCGAACCGCGTATATGACGGCAGTCTCGTAATGGGAAATCTGATGCTTGCGGCACATTCTCTCGGGCTGGGCAGTATATGGATACACCGCGCAAAGGAAGAATTTGAGAGCGGCGCGTATGACGATCTGCTGAAAAAGCTCGGCATAGAGGGCGAGTGGGAAGGCATCGGTCACTGTGCGTTAGGATATACGGACGGGGAGCTCCCCGAAGCCGCGCCCCGCAAGGAAAACCGTGTATTCTGGGCGGAATAGCGTATGGAATATATAAAGGAAAACGAGCGCGTATGGGACGCGCGTGCTGAAAGCGGCGACAAGTGGTCTGTTCCGGTGTCTCCGGAGGAGACCGCGGAAGCGCGCACGGGCAGGTGGAAAATTGTCCTTACGCCGGAAAAGCCTGTTCCGCGGGAATGGTTCCCGCAGGATATGAACGGCGTGAAGATACTCTGTCTTGCAAGCGGGGGCGGTCAGCAGGGACCCGTTCTCGCGGCGGCGGGCGCGGAAGTGACAGTGTTCGACAACAGCACGAAACAGCTTGAAAAGGACAGATATACTGCTGAACGCGACGGTCTGCGCATAGATACGATACAGGGGAATATGCAGGATCTTTCGGCATTTGCGGACGGCATAT
Organism: uncultured Clostridia bacterium; assembly: GCA_947169455.1. Next base: position 1,507 of record CAMVPV010000302.1, read on the forward strand.
TCGATATGATAGTGCACCCGTGGTCGAACGGGTATATCGATGATGTACTGCCTGTGTGGAGAGAGTGCGCGCGTGTACTGAAAAAGGGCGGCATACTGCTGGCTGGTTTCGGAAATCCGCTGGAGTACATCTTCAATGCCGAAAAGCTGGAACGCGGCGAATTTGCCGTTGAGAACAAGATACCCTACGCTGATGCCGAACATCTCGATGACCCCTTCATAAGGCATCTTGCGGAGTCGGAAGGCTATATCTGGGGGCATACGCTGGAAGACCAGATAGGCGGACAGACAGCCGCCGGATTTGCAGTCACCGGATTTTACGAGGACAGGGGAGGGACTGCACTGGACGGATTTATCAGCGGTTCGATAGCAACAAGGGCAGTAAAACTGTGACAGCGGGGTGAGCCGGATTTGGCAGCGGAAGACTTCTTCAATAACTATTCAAAGCAGGGCAGAACGAAACGCCGCGGCAGAGCCGGTATCGTCACCGGTGTGATAGGCGTGCTGTTCGGGATATACTTCTTTTTCTTCATGGATCTGATCGTCATAAACAACTGCCATGCCGAAAACGCGGAAATATCCGATGAGAAGATACTCGCGGAATGTCCGGGGATATCCGTGACGGATGAAGAAACGGCGTGGCTGGACAGGATATGCTCCGCGGCGGAGGAGTACAAGGAAAAGAACGCTCCGCCGCCTTTGGATGACAGATACGGAGTGGCAAAGCGCTATGTTTTCCGTGCGGACGACTGGGGTCTTGAACATTTTACGGAACGTGAGGATGAAAACTATTCCGTCACGGTGTATGACTACGGAGACAGCGGATATTCCCTCTATGCATATTTTGATGCGGAGCACAGCGGGATATTCGTATATAAGGAACAGCTTGAAAAAAGCAAGTCTGCCTATCAGGGGGCTACCCATTATCACAAGGAGATAAACGTGACGACATTCTGGGGACGGAAGATATGCACCTATAAGTGCATTGAAAAGCCGGAGGGTGAAAAGCTCGGCAAAACAGAGTATTCATATGGTCTTCTGGCAATGATAAGAAATATTATTGACGGTATGATGTCTGTATAGAAGGAAGTGAAAAAATGCTTGCAAAAAGAATTATACCCTGCCTTGACGTGCGCGACGGAAAAGTCGTGAAGGGCGTCAATTTTGAGGGGATAAAGGAAGTCGGCGACCCCGTGGAATGTGCCGCGGAGTACGACCGTCAGGGCGCCGATGAGATAGTATTCTATGATATCACCGCATCATTTGAGGGGCGGCGGGCATTCCTCGATGTGGTGCGCGATACCGCAAAGAAGGTGTTCGTTCCGCTTACGGTGGGCGGCGGAATAAAGACCGTCGATGATATCCGCGATACTCTGCGCGCGGGAGCGGACAAGGTATCGGTCAATTCGCAGGCGGTGCAGAACCCGCAGCTGATAAAGGACGGCGCCGATATCTTCGGCAGCCAGTGCATCTGCCTCGGTGTCGATGCGAAGAAGGTCTCCGACGGAAAATGGACGGTATATATCAACGGCGGCAGAGTGGATATGAAGCTCGACCTCATCGAGTGGGTACACACGATAGAAAAGCTTGGGGCA
>CAMVPV010000303.1 GCA_947169455.1 uncultured Clostridia bacterium
GTTCTCAGTGCTCTATTCACTCATGGCATATATGATAGTCCAGCTTATGAATCCGATGTGGCTGGACGGACTGATATATCTGCCGCTGATATGCCGCGGCATCGAAAAGCTCATCGATGAGCGGCGCTGTCTGTACTTCGTGATACCGCTCGCGCTGATGATGGTCGCACACTTCTACATCGCGTGGATGATAGTATTCTTTTCGATACTGTACTTCCTGTACTACTTCTTTTTTGCGAAGCAGGACGGGCGTTTCCGTGTGAAGGATCTTTTCGGCAGGGGGATATGGTTCGCGGTCAGCGGAGTTACCGCGGCGGCGTGCTCGGCGTGGCTGATGATACCGCTTTACTATTCGCTCAGCCTCGGCAAATTTGAGTTTTCCAAGCCGAACTACGAATGGCACACGCAGTTCGATTTCATCGATGTTTTCCGCAATTTCCTGCCGAATATGTACGATACCTGCCGTCCGGAGGGCTCGCCCTCGCTGTACTGCGGCGTTATCACGATAATACTGACGGTGCTGTACTTCATCAGCCGCAGGATAACCATGAAGCGGAAGATAGGCACGGGTCTGCTGCTGCTTTCGGTATTCCTGTCGATGTATATCTCAAACATCGACCTCGCATGGCACGGTATGCAGGTGCCGAACTGGCTGCCGTACCGCTATTCCTTCACGATATGCTTTGTCATGCTCGCGGCGGCGGCGGAATGCTTCGACGATCTCAGCGGGATAACCGCGCGTGAGATAGGCTTCACGGCGGCGGGACTGATAGTATATGTATTTGTGATAGACCGTCAGGGGCTCGAAAATGCGGGCGTCATAACGGCGATATGGTACAGCGCGGCGCTTGCGGCTGTATATGGGATAATACTCGGCGCAGTCAATAGGAAAAAGGGCATCACTGTCGGAACGGCGATAGCACTTTCGATATTTATATGTTCGGAGCTTTTCCTCTCAACGCTGTACAATCTCGTGGCGATAGACAAGGACGTTACCTACTCAAAGCACTCCTCCTACAATCAGTATATCACCCTCGGAAGGAAGGTCACGAAGGAGCTTTACGAAATGGACGGCGGCACATACCGCATAGAGAGCGATTTCCACCGCACCGTCAACGATGCTATGGCATTCGGGAGCTACGGGCTTTCACATTCGAGCTCAACGCTGAACGCCAAGCCGATACAGTTCCTGCGCAAGCTCGGTTTTTCCTACGGCGGACACTATATAAAATACAAGGGTGCTACCTACGTCACCGATGCGATATTCGGTATAAAGTACATCATCGAAAAGGGCAGCGTCAGCGATGACAAGATACCGCAGTCGAAGATGTACGACAAGCTTGTGCTCACCGAGCGCAACGAGAAGGATATCATGAACGTGTATGAAAATCCATACGCGCTGCCGATAGCTTTCATGGTGAACAGCGCGGCGGCGGACTGCGAGCTGACGACGCCGGACAATCCCTTTGAGAACCAGAGCAGGATACTTTCCTCAATGGTATCCGACACCAAGAAGACCTATTTCCGCAGGCTGGATATCGACAAGATAGTTCCCGAAAATGTTGTATCGTCGGTATATGGCAGCCATGCGAAATATACCACGGAGGTCGTGGGGAAGAACAGTCAGGTGGAGTTCTTCGTTACGCCGAAATCAAGCAATATGATGTACTTCTATATGCCGTCGGCGTATGAGCGCAAGGTCAATCTGTGGCTGAACAAGGAGTTCCTCGATTTCTACTACGAAGGCGGAAATATGGTGATACAGACGCTCGGGCGCTTCAAGCCGAACGATCAGTTCTCGCTGATAGCTACTATCGCCTCGGACAAGAACGAGGTGCTTTTCAAGGACGAGCAGTTCGTATATCTCGATGAGGAGCTTTTCCGCGAGACCGTGAACACTCTGAAAGAGCACCCGCTCAATATAGAATCGTTTGCGGAGGATCACCTCGTCGGCACGATAACCGCGGATGAGGACGGCATAATGTTCACCTCGATAACCAACGAGCCCGGGTGGACGATACTTGTTGACGGTAAAAAGACCGAGCCTGTGGAGCTTTACGGGGCGCTCATCGGCGTACCGATGACCGAGGGCACGCACAGGGTGGAGATGAAGTTCTACCCGAAGGGGCTGAAGCTCGGCATACTGATTTCGGTGCTGGGGTATATCTGTGCGCTGTTCATCGGCATACACGACCACCGCAGCCGCAGGGTATATCTTGACAAGCTGATATCTGCGTGAATTGATGACTGATAATTATTGACAGCTGCGCTTTTTATGTTTATTGATGATCCGGCAGGGGGAGCTGCGGACAGACCGGATATTTGTCCGTAAAGTCCCCCCTGCCGAAGTAATAGCAGATATTGACCTGAGACTTTCTGTGTTTTGTATTTTTATCCTGAGGTATTAAAAATGTGCGAGATAATGGACATATTCGAGTTCAACGGCGGCACGGTCATCGGCTGCTCGGAATACGACGGTGATTTTATGAAAGCCAAGACACTGAAAATAATCGATAAGGATAACAATGTGTTTTCGACAAGTGATTTTACAGTTGATAAAACAAGACCGTGTTTCAGCAAAGGCGGTCTGCCGTGAGTAATGATAAGATCTTCCGTTTCCGGTAATTTCCTTTGCAAAGGAAATACAGTAATATTTGAATGATCGTTCGGTATTGATATGTAAACACGCCAAAAGCGGCCGCGATATATAATCCTGTAAAATTATATTAATAAATTAGTGACAAAAATACCCTTGACAAATCAAACTAAGGGGAGTATCATATAAGAATAAAGGCTGTGACAGGGACGGAAGTGCATGAGTGCCTTTCAGAGAGCCGCCGGTCGGTGCGAGGCGGCAGGACAGTGCATATTCAAATCACCCTTGAGCTGCTCCGCCGAATGTCTTTGCGACAGGCAGGCGGTGACGGGTACTCCCGTTACAGAGGAGCCTGTTTTCGTGCAGACGATAAAGGGGCTGCATTTTCATGCAGCAACAAGAGTGGTACCGTGGAGCTTTCAGCTTTCATCTCTTGACCGGGGTGAGGGCTTTTATTATTTAATTAAGGAGAATGGTTATGCTTAC
>CAMVPV010000304.1 GCA_947169455.1 uncultured Clostridia bacterium
GTAAGGCAGAAGGCGAAGCAATTGGCGAAAAGCGAGGCAGAGCAGAAGGCAGAGCTGAAGCGGAAAATAACATCGCCGTAAATATGCGCAAAGCCGGTTTTACGGAAGAACAGATCAGAACGGCTTTAGGGGATGCTTATAATGGCTGATACCGAACAAGACAGACAGCTTGTACAAAAAGTAATGCGGGACATCGGATTATCAAGTGATAAAAGGGTGATAAAACTGAAATTTGAAGATATTCTCTGCTATCTGTTTTTATTGCTGCTTGCTGCTTACCCGCTTTCGCTGATCACAGTCCGGGTGATCTCAGGGATACGTTACATAACGAGAAACAAAAATGACGCAGAAGGATCCTCCGAACGCGAATACTATATGAGAACAGCGATATTTCCGGCTGTTATATTGATAAGAATCATTGCATTTGTGATACTGTTGCTTATTGCCGGTTATATATTGGATAACCGGCTGTAGATCGGGGGAAAACAATGTGGATAATACCTGTGCTGCTGCTGATGATCCTGACACTCATCAATTTCGGAAGATCAGCTGCAAGATTTATCGGGCGCAGCAAAAGCAATGAGATACAGTGCCGCGAAAGAAAATTCTATCCGATACTCAATTCGGTACCCGCCGCGCTGCTCGTCCTGTTTATTGCTGTGTGCGTTATTATGAATGCAATGAAAATATCAATACTGCTTTGAGAAAGAAAATGCCGCTATGAAAACTTCAAAGATAAGAAAGATACTCAAAAAATGCGAGGGCACCGACATCTACTGCCGCTGCTTTTTCAGTTACGACGTCAATTACCGGTATTTCTACATTCTCGGCTGCTCCGATGAACTGATTTACGGCGCCGAGGAGGACGATTTCATTATCGACGGTTTCCATATACGCAGGATAAAGGACATGGACCTCGCCGAAACAAAGGACGATATGTGCATTGAGATCAGCCGCAGCATCGGTGTGTTCCGCGGGATAAACACTCCGGAAACAGACCTTTCCTCATGGAAAAGCGTTTTCGGGACACTGAAAAAGCTCGGTATGCTCGTTATCATCGAGAACGAATATACCGGAAAGGAGAATTTTTTCTATATCGGGAGGATAACAAAAGTCAGAAAACATTCCGTAATCATCTCATGGTTCGACGCGGACGGGAAATGGTACCACGATAAAAAAATACCGTACTCCGATATAACGACGGTCATTTTCAATTGCAGATATTCCGATGAATGGGAAAAATACCTCACCGCTCACGATATGATGTGAACAGCAAAAAGCCGCTTTTACACTATGCAAAAGCGGCTTTCATTATATGGAGTGTATAACATTATCCCCGTCAGTTGAGAGCAGCCGCAGGAAGCGCTGTCCCAGCCAAATTCACACCGTCGTCCTTTTTATTGTAATACAGTGCTCTCAGCGAATTGCATATCGCTATCACCGCAACTCCCACATCCGCGAAAACAGCAGCCTGCATTCCCGCGATGCCCGGCGCACCGAGCAGGAGTATCAGCGCTTTCGCGCCGAGCGAGAACACGATGTTCTGCACCACTATCTTCATCGTGCGCCGTGCGATATCTATCGCTGCGGGTATCTTTGAGGGCTTGTCGTCCATTATCACGACATCCGCCGCTTCGATAGCCGCATCAGAGCCGAGCCCGCCCATAGCAACGCCGACATCGGCGCAGGCAAGCACGGGAGCATCGTTGATGCCGTCGCCCACGAATATCAGCTTGCCGTCCTTTGAGCAGTTCTTTTTCAGTTCCGCAACATGAGCGGTCTTTTCATCGGGGAGCAGCTTGGAGTGTACCTCGTTTATGCCGAGCATACCTGCGATATAATCCGCCGCCGCTTCGGAATCTCCCGTGAGCATAACGGTCTTCCTTACGCCCGCACGGCGCATTGAAGCTATCGCCTCTGCGGAATCCGGCTTTACTTCATCGGATATCAGTATGCAGCCGATGTATCTGCCGTCACGCGCCGCATACACAGCCGTTCCGACCGTCTCCGCAGCGGGGATATCCACGCCGCACACCTCTGCGATATATTCCCTTTTTCCCACGGTGATCTCACTTCCGCGCACATTCGCGGAAACTCCGCAGCCTGCCTTCTCGTGAACATCGGACACCTCCGCGGTGTCGATATCCTTCCCGTATGCCCTGTTCAGCGATACGGATATCGGGTGCGAGGAAAAACTCTCCGCATGAGCTGCATATCCGAGCAGTTCCTCCGCAGAAACGCCCTCGGGACGGATATCCGTCACAGAAAACGTGCCCTTTGTGAGCGTGCCTGTCTTGTCCATTACAGCTATCTCCGCATGAGCGAGCGCTTCAAGGTAGTTGCCGCCCTTTACGAGTATGCCGTTCGATGAAGCCGCGCCTATGCCGCCGAAGAATGCGAGCGGAACGGATATCACAAGTGCACAGGGGCAGGAGATGACAAGGAACGTGAGTGCGCGGTAAATCCACACCGACCACGCACCGGTGATGAGCGACGGTATCACTGCGAGCAGGAGCGCGCCGATAACGACTGCGGGAGTGTATATCCCTGCAAAGCGCGTGATGAAATTTTCCGTTTTTGCCTTTGATGATGCGGACTTCTCCACGAGGTCGAGTATGCGTGCGGCAGTCGATGTGCTGTATTCGCAGGTGACTTCGGCTTCGATCACACCGCTGAGATTGATGCATCCGCTGAGCACGGTATCGCCCGCGCTGACTTCACGCGGCACCGATTCGCCCGTGAGTGCGGAGGTATCTATCGTGGAATTTCCGCAGAGAACTTTGCCGTCGAGCGGTATGCGCGCACCGGGGGATATCGAGATGATCTCGCCCTTCTTCACTTCCTCGGGGGAGACCGTTACCGTTTCGCCGTCACGTATGACATCCGCGCTGTCGGGGCGGATATCCATGAGACTGCTTATCGACTTGCGGGAGCGCGTAACTGCATAGTTCTCGAAAAGCTCACCGACCATGAAGAACAGCATGACTTCCACGCCCTCGGAATACTCTCCTACTGCGAATGCGCCCGCGGTAGCAACGCACATAAGGAAATTCTCATCGAACACCTGTCCA
>CAMVPV010000305.1 GCA_947169455.1 uncultured Clostridia bacterium
ACGGCGATCTCCTTCGGGATAGTGTCGGTAGGTACACGCTACGGAGCAATGTTCGAGCTTGTTGATTCCGCTACCGTTTCGGAATATATCGCAAGATCACCGGGACAGGTCGAAACCTATGCAAAGCTGACCGCTGATCTGGCTCATACGATCCACAGTATAACAGTGTCAGAAGATGACGGATTTCCTGAAGCGTCACAAAGACTCCGGGAATATGTCAGCAGCGGCATAATATATGACGATGAAGCACTCGCAGAAAGGTGCATGGAGCTTATCGGCACTATACCCGCTAAAGATAACCTCGTTCACGGTGACTTTCATACAGGAAACATCTTCCTGCAAAAAGGCGAACCGCTGCTTATCGATATGGACAGGATATCCCGCGGGCATCCTATCGCAGAGATAAGCGACCTATGTTACTTCTATGTGGTGCTCGGTGAGAACGACCCCTCTGTCGTTGAAAACTTCATGGGTTTCTCCTATCAGACCTCTCTGGAGTTCTTCCGGCTGTTCCTTATACACTATCTCGGAACGGACGATGAGAAAAAGCTTGCCGAGGTCACAGAAAAAGCTTCTTTCCTTTGCTATCTCCGAAAGATACGGAGCGTTCACAAGAAGCCGGATCTGTCCGATGATGACAGAAATATCATAGACATATATATGAATAAGGTCAGAACGCTGGCAGAAAAGCTTGACACACTTGAATTTTAGTTTATATTCGGAAATACCGCGCAAAAGCATCGACGTTTCCTTCGATCAGATCCACCTGCCTTGTTTCCCCGTCGGTATCTATCGTTGATACCTGCCATCATATCAATAAGTAAATTCAAGAGAGGAGTAAAACTACTATGAACATTACTGCTTATTATCCGGTCATATTTACAAAGGATATTGACTCTGCTTTGAAGAGCTATACCGAAGATCTCGGTTTCACAAAGCTGCACTCCTTTGAAAATGACATTCATACTTTCTATGTTCTCGAACTCAATGGTTCCCGTGTTGATATCTTCACCTCCGATAATGAAATATTCAAGGATGCCAGCGAGGGATTCTTCGCTATGCGTGTGAATGTACGCGATTTCGACGAGGGACTGAACTACTATCAGGAACAGGGATACAAAATAGTAAACGGACCCGTGCACATAGAATTTACCGACTTTGCTATCCTTACAAGGGGACAAAAAGACAGTATTTTCCTTTATCATCATATCAGAAAGGAAGATCGAGTCAGTGAATGATATTCCTGTCCCTTTGCAGGAAGTACACTGAACATTAAATTACAGCACACAGTATATCGGATGGACGGATCCCGCAGCGGGTCCGTCCTTTGGCATATCTGCGTCTGCGGCGGAATGATACCCGGCTCAGGCGAAAAGATGATATCCACATGAAAGGAGCCATGAAATGACAGATAATATCCGCTTTCTCACAGTAAATTCAGGCAGAGCCTCAATGGACTGCTTTCGGTTCGGGCACGGAGACGACATACTCGTGATACTGCCCGGTCTGAGCGTACAAAGTGTGATGGGGTATGCCTCCGCCGTCGCAGAAGCTTATCATACACTGACAGACAGATTTACTATCTATGTATTTGACCGCAGAAAAGATCTGCCGCCTGCATACACGGTGTATGAAATGGCACGGGACACCGCTGATGCGATCACGGCATCGGGGCTTGAAAGAGTAAATATCTTCGGAGCATCACAGGGCGGGATGATAGCCATGCAGACTGCGATATATCATCCGGAGCTTGTAAAGAAGCTCATCCTCGGCTCGACATCATCATACATGACCGATGAACTGCGGCATACTGCCGGAAAATGGCTACGGCTGGCAAAAGCCGGAAAGGCAGAGGAATTGTATCTTTCCTTCGGGGAAAGCATATACCCGGAAAATGTATTTGAACAGTCACGCGGAATGCTTATCGAAGCGGCGAAGTCCGTGACCGAGGAAGATCTGCGCCGGTTTATCATTCTGACAGAGGGGATGAAGGAGCTCATCATCACGGATGACCTCGGGAAGATAACCTGTCCCGTGCTGGTGACAGGTTCCCGTGACGACCGTGTTATGGGCGCAGATGCGTCCATGCAGCTGAAAAAACACCTGACCGCAAGTCCTTACGCAGAGCTTTATATGTACAGCGGCTTCGGTCATGCAGCATACGATACCGCCCCGGACTATAAAGAACGCATACTGCGTTTCCTTACAGCCGGAGCGGTATAACAAGCATATACGGGCATCAGGGCTTTCGCTGCTGCTTACTCTTTTCCGCAGTTTTCCAGACGCTGATGATATGTCATGAGATTGCGGACAGCTGACCTTATCCTGCGTGAAGCCGCTATCACGGGGATTATAATGTAACTGTCTATCGCAGATTCGTTATTTGCTTCGATGATCTCACTTATCTTTCCTGCAAAACGGCTGTTCGTATATAATTCCAGCAGGATATCATCCCGCTTGTCCGCCGATACGCTGCCGAAAACATTCTCGTCTATCTTGTAGCCGACGATATCATCCTCGTTTGCATCAAGTTCAAGTTTGTAAGTACCGACCTTCTGCGCAACAGCGTATGCTACAAGCTTCTGCGATACTATAAGGTTCAGGCAGTCCCTGAGATCATCAAAATGCGCAAATGCTATCCGTACAACACATAAATCTTTCGGTTCCATAACATACCATCCTTTACTATTCATTTCAACAGTTCAATGTATCAGCGCAGCCGCCGGTTATATGATATCACATTATTCCTTATTTGTCAATATACCGCTGTCACGAAAACACGCCATACGCATGAGTTATAAAGCAGTTACACGCCACTACCCACAACTTAAGAGTAAAGCGCGGCGTAAGCCGCAAACGAAGTTTTCGGTCAAGCCTTTTTCAAAAGGCTTGCGGGGTCGAGGGGCGGAGCCCTCGCCGCCGTCCGCAGACGGCGGAATTCCCCTATACAAAGCGCTCCGCAAGTATGGGGTGATATGGGACGCCCTGCAAGAGAGGGCGTCCCCCTGCCCCAAAATCCTTATGTTGTAGAT
>CAMVPV010000306.1 GCA_947169455.1 uncultured Clostridia bacterium
AGGATATTCGACGATGAGAACGACAGGATAAATCTCTCGATAAAGGATGTCGGCGGAAGGCTGCTGGTGATATCGCAGTTCACGCTGTATGCGAACTGCACTCACGGCAACCGCCCGGATTTTCTTGATGCTATGCCGCCGGGGGAGGCAGAGGAGCTCTATGAATATTTCATAAGCGAATGTGAAAAGTATATTCCGGGCGTTGAAAGGGGCGTCTTCGGCGCGGAAATGAAGGTCTCGCTGCTGAACGACGGACCGTTCACTGTCATACTTGAATGAATCGGTGATCTTATGAACAGAAAAAACGATATCTACGTTGATCTTCTCTATCCCTCAAAGGAAAAATACGAGCAGATGAAGGAGCGCCGAAAGCTGCTTTCGGCGTTGCCGCAGGAATTTATGAACGATCTGTGCACCGATACTGCCGCAGCGTTTCTGTCGCCGGACAACCCGAATGTTTCAAAAAGGCTGTTCACTGAGGTATGCAATGACAGTGAGATAATCAATTATCGGCTCGATGTGCTGGATGATGTTCTGAAAATGCCGCGGTTCCTGCCGCTGCTGGAGAAAACTGTCAGAACGATACTTGAAAACGAGCGTATCAATTCCGATCAGCAGACTGACCCGCATACTTTTTCAGCGCTTGGAGAGCATATCGGGGCGCTGAAGGATTTCCGCGATGCCGTCATTAAATTCTGCGGATACTGCGGCACCGACGAGGGAAAGTCTGCTGCGTCATCGGCGGTGAAGAACCTCATAAGCTATTTTGAGGGGATACATTCCTCGAAAAGCTTCGCGGATATGTGCACCGACCTCACAGAGCTTGAAGAAGCGTTTTCAAAAAGGATAAGATGCATTTCTGTGGCTATCAATTTCAATGAGGAGATGCGTCCCGTTTCGGCGGGGATAATAGGCTGGTCGTATATCGCGGCTACCGAAAAGCCTTCCGTGTTCGACCGTATGATCTACCGTAATGCGAAATTTGCCGATGTCAATGTGAAAAATCTGCATGACCGCTACAAGGCGGATCAGAGCGAAGCAGAGCACGCGCTGTTCACCGAGCTTGAAAAGATCACTTCGGATTACATTTTCAGGCTGAACCGTGCAATGAAGGATTACGACTGTATTGACCTTACGGGGCTGAACGGGCTTTCCGAGCAGATCAATTTCTTTGAGAATGCCGCGAGACTTGTTGATCTGGCGCGTTCCAGGGGACTTGAAATGTGCCGTCCCGTACTGCTTCCGCCTGAAGAAAGGCGGCTGGAGGCAAAGAACATATTTGATATCATGTATTTCCGCAAGGCTGCCTCCGCCGGCAGAGAAGTTATCACAAATGATATATCAATGGACGGCAGCGCACGCTTCTGGCTGCTTAGCGGCGCGAACAACGGCGGAAAGACCACCTTCGTGCGTGCTGTCGGGATATGCCAGCTTTTCGCGCAGACAGGACTGTATGTGCCCGCCTCGGAATGTGCGGTATCGCCCGCCGATCATATATACACGCATTTTCCAAAGGAAGAGGAGGTCGGAATAGACAGCAGCCGCTTCACCACCGAGATAAAATCACTGCGGGCTATCGCGGACAGCGCGACTGAATACAGTCTGCTGCTGATGAATGAATCTCTGCAAAGTACTACACCGACGGAATGTGTCGAGATAGCGGGGGAGATGCTGCATATCTTCACAATGATCGGTGTGCGCGGTGTATTTGCGACGCACCTCACAGAGCTTGCCCGCTGCATTGAGGAGATCAATTCCGACCCGGACTGCGCTGCTGTTATGGGAAGTCTTGTCGCCGGAACGGACGAGAACGGAGAGAGAACATATAGGATATCGCGCGGTATGCCGCAGAAACGCAGCAGCGCCGATGCGATATTCAGAAAATTCGGTATCAGCGCCGATGAGTCCGGAAGAGGATCAGTGAGAAACGCAGAAAATAAAAAAAGAGTGCTCATCGTGATGTGATCTTACGGTGAGCACTTTTCTTTTGCATAATGGGGTCATTTGGTGTTTTTCTTCTTTTCGGCAATGACAGCGCCTATCGCGACCGATGCGACAAGAGAACAGGCGCACATCACCGTTCCGATATTTCCGCTCCCGAAAACGCTCGCAGTCTCGGAGGAAACAGCTTCGGGCAGTGCTGTTTCAGCGCCTGCCCTGAACATTATAACGCCCGAAATCATCGTCAGCAGGATACACGCCGCAAGTGCTGATTTAAGTATGCGGACAGTTAAGGCAGGACGCCTTTTTCCGGCATTTTCAGCTTCTTCGATATATTTCGGGTCGATCTGATCCATTTTTTCAAGAAGATAACGTCCGTCCATTGAAATTCCCTCCATCATAAAGTTACATCACTTATATAAGCGGATCTTCCCCTGTCTGCGTTGCGCAAAGTCAGATGATATCTTCCGCTTTCAGATGTTCACGCAGTTTGTCTCTCATCCTCATCAGCATGGACTTCACCTTGCTTTGTGAATAGCCGAACCGCTTTGAAATGTCTTCTATCTCGTCCATGAACCAGTAACGCCGCAAGAAAACACAGCGCTTGTCCTCGTCGAGCGATGCGAGAAATCTGTTCAGTGATTCGCGAAGTACCATTTCATCGGCGGCGTCTTCGATATTGTCTGTGCCGGCTATGCATTCGCCGAGCTCATCGGTGATCTCAACGATATGCGCCTGACGCTTTTTAGCATGATTTTTTTCGCACATATCGAGCGCAAGGTGTCTCGTTATCCTCGCAAGGAAGGCATACAGATAATCACGCGGTTCATGCGGCGGGATGCTGTTCCACGCCTGCATATATGTATCGTTCTCACATTCATCTGCGGAGCTGCTGTCGCATATGATCCGCATAGCGAGTGCGTTCAGCCTTCTGCCGTATTTTTCGGATGTATTCTTTATTGCTGCTTCATCTTTTGACAGATACTGTTCTACGATGGTATTGTCGTCCAATTTGTACTCCTCCGAAGATCATTCCGACGGTCTGCTGTGTCTGCGTATCGCTGCAGCTGCCACGGGGATATAGAGCAGTG
>CAMVPV010000307.1 GCA_947169455.1 uncultured Clostridia bacterium
GTCCCCCCTACGGAAAACAGTCCACCGGACTGTTTTCCTACCCCCCTTGCGGAGCGCTTTGTATAGGGGAGTTTCGCGCTCTGCGGAGCGCGACCAAAGGCTCTGCCTTTGGATACCGCAAGCCTTTTGGAAAAAGGCTTGACCGAAAACTTCGTCTCGCGTCGTTACCGATTTCCGGCTGTTACGTTACACCCGCGATTGTTATTATTGGGTGTCCAGAGGGCGCGCCCTCTGGTCAGGGGGGTGTCGGGGGGGTGAAGCCCCCTTAACACGCCGTAAGGCGCAAGGCGCAAAAGCGTTACACTTGCGGGGTAGGTTCTGCCTCGGGAACTTTCCGCGGGGCTCGTATGGTATGCCGCGAGATATTCAGCAGCACGCCCATTTCAAGCAGCTGCATTATAAGCGCCGTTCCGCCGTAGCTGAAGAACGGCAGCGATATTCCCGTGTTCGGTATCGCGTTGCTCACAACGGCGATATTCAGAAGCGCCTGCAAGCCTATCTGTATCGTGATGCCGCACGCTATCAGCATCCCCGATTTATCCACCGCTTTCACCGCGATGATGAAACCTCTCACGATAAACAGCAGGAACAGCGTTATTACCAGCAGCGCGCCGATAAATCCAAGTTCCTCGCATACTACCGCGAAAACGAAGTCGTTCTTTGATTCGGGCAGATACAGGAACTTCTGTCTTGATTTTCCGAGCCCGAGACCGAACCAGCCGCCCGAGCCTATCGCAATGAGCGAGTTTCTCGTCTGCCATGTATCATCGAGAAATTCCGGATTGAACGGGTAGAAGAAGCTGTTTATCCGCTTTTCGATGTAGGTCAGCTTTCCGGTGGTGGAGTAGTACATCATCAGCAAGCCCACACCCACTACCGCAAGTCCGCCCAGCAGGAGTATCTGCTTGAAGTCTGCGCCGCCTATGAGCATCAGCGAGAAGCAGATGAACAGCATGATTATCGTAGCGGAGAAGTGCGGCTGCTTTATCAGCACCAGTGCATATATCCCCATCAGTACGAGGAACGGGAGTATCCCCACGGTGAACTTCTTCATCTGCTTGTAATTCACCGAAACAAGATACGCTATCACGAGTATCAGCGCCATTTTTGCTATCTCCGAGGGCTGGAACTCGATACCTATCTTTATCCAGCGCTTTGCGTTGTTGTGCGGCTGCATTATACCCGGGATGAAACAGCATATCATCAGCACGAGCCCCGCTATATACGCTATGCATACCACGATAGTCTTCTGCAGCACATGGTAATCAACGAACGATACGATTATCATGCCGATGATGCCTATGCCCGCCATGACTATCTGCCTGTTTGCGTAGTAGTTGCCCGGCAGACCCTCGTTGATAGCCCACGCGAACCCCGCCGAGAACATCATTATAATGCCGAGCGCGAGAAGCACCATTATTATAATGAACATGGGCAGGTCGAAGTACGGGAGCTGCCTGTCGTCCTCGGGGCGCGAAATGCCCGCCGTAAAGATATTGCTGTTCTTCTTCTTTGTCTTTGAGGAAGCCATTTATACCGCCTTTCTTTCGGAACATTAAAAGATCACTGCTGCATAGGACAAAAACGGCATGGTTCCCGATGCCGCTGCTATAACGGATGCCGCGAACCATATCATCACGACATAGTGCGGCTTTATGCCCTTTGATATTATTGACCGGCTCAGCGGGCGCGGTTTTTTTCTTATCAGCTCAAACGATATGCCTTCGGTGAGTACGGGAATCAGCATTACCGGAAGCAGTACAGTCTGTCCGGTCACGGCGATGAGCGCCGCCGCACAGAAACCGGCGAACAATGCGCCGGAGCGTCCGCAAGAGGTCTTTGCGGGCGGAAAATTCAGCGTGAGAAAGCCGAGACAGCTCCCCGAAACGGCAGCCGGAAATATCCCGGAATATCCGCAGAAAGTAACGAGCATTGCCGCACCGAGAAAACTCACTCCGGATGAAGCGCACATGATGCCGTCGGTCAGTGCGGAATATTCAAACGAACGCATCACAGCAAGCATGACCGCCGCCGTGAGCGGATAGTAAGCCGCTCCCATATCGTAAAATACCCCGTGGTGATATTCACCGAGGAACGGAACGTATATCTTCACAGTTCCGCCGAGGATGCAGTGCACCCACAGAAATGCGGCTGTCAGCAGTATCTCGGAGATCAGCATATCCCTGTCGGAGATGCCGCCCTTTTTCCCCGTAACGGAAAGATGATCGGAGAAAAATCCGACGGAACCGCCCAGCACCGCGAACACAGCCGCCGCTGTGAACAGCTTTTCATCATCGGAATAGTGTGTGATATCATGCTGCCCGTAAGCCATTGCGGATAATATGACATTGACTGTCGCGGCGGTCATGGCTGCGGCGGTCATTATGATGAACCCGCCGCCCGGGCGGATATTTTCGCCGCTTGTATCGGCGGAGCGGTCATATCCGTTTGCGGAAACGAGCCGCAGGCGCATCAGCAGCGGAAAGAACAGCTTTCCGAACATTCCCGCCGCCGCGAACGCGATGATAACGGTAAAAAATATTATTTTTGAGATCATGCGGAATCCCTCCGCTGTCGTTACGGAGCAACGTCCGGTATTCAGTCATATACCTTTGAAATGATATTCTCCATGTGCATACTTCTGCTGCCCTTGAAAAGCACAGCGTCGCCGTCTTTGAGCTCCGCCCGGAGATATTCGGCGCACTTGTCCTCATCGGAGAAATACACCGCATCTATACCGCTTTCGGCGGCGGCACGGGTGATATTTTCCGCAAGACTGCCGTAGCCCACCACGAGCGCAATGCCCTTTCCGGCGGCATATCTTCCCACATCTGCATGAAGCGCGGGAGCAGTATCGCCGAGTTCGAGCATATCACCGAGAACAGCGGCACGGCGCGCATTATCGGGGATATTCAGCTCCGAGAGAACATCTATCGCGGCTTTCATCGAAGCGGGAGCGGCATTGTAGCAGTCGGTTATAACAGTCTGACCGCCCTTCCTGT
>CAMVPV010000308.1 GCA_947169455.1 uncultured Clostridia bacterium
CTGCCGGTACGGTAAATCCGCCCGCCCCGACATGACCGCCGAACTTCGTGAGCATATCCCTGCATGAATACAGCGCTTCATACACCGAATACCCTTCGGGCGCCCTCGCAGAACCTGTGCCGTATCCGTCATCCACAGCCACCACGAAGGAAGGCTTTCCCGTCCTGTCGCAAAGGCGCGAAGCCGCGATGCCGATAACCCCCTTGTGCCAGCCGTCGCCGCTGACCGCCACCACCGGCGAGAACAGCACCGACGGATCAGCCGCCGATGAGGAGTAGATCTCCTTCACTATCTTATCCTCGCAGCTCTTGCGTTCGTCGTTCAGCCTGCATATCTTCGCTGCGAGCTCTGCGGCGCGCGCGGGGTCGTCGGTAGTGAACATCTCTGCGGCGTCCATTGCCGAGCCCATCCTTCCCGAGGCGTTTATCCTCGGAACTATCGTAAAAGCGACCGTGTGCGCGTCAAGAAGGAGATTTTTCCGCTTGCCGTCATCGGTATAGAGCACCTCGTCCAGAAGCGCCTTCATTCCGGGGTTTTCCGTATTTTCAATGAAATGCAGACCATGCTTGACGATAGTGCGGTTCTCGGAAACGAGCGGCATGACATCGCCCACGGATGCCACCGCCGCAAAATCGGACATCATCTCCACCGCCGGAGCCGATGAGCCTTCCATAGCGGATATCAGCTTCATCACCATGGTACAGCCGCAGATATCGCGGAATTTCAGCTTGTTTTCCGGCGAATCGATATGCGGGTCGGTTATGGCATCGGCGTCGGGCAGCTCAGGCTGCGGGGTATGGTGATCGGTCACGATGAGCTGCACGCCGAGCTCGCGGCAGAGCTCTGCCTCCTTGAATGCGGCTATGCCGTTATCCACGGTGACAATGACCTCCGCACCGTTTTCGGCGATGCGGCGCACGTTGGCGATGTTCATGCCGTAGCCGTCAGCGCGTTCGTTTATGAAATATGTAACGTCGGCGCCTATGCCGCTCAGATAATTGTACAGCCCCGCGGTCGCGAGTATGCCGTCGCAGTCGTAGTCGCCGTAGATGCATATCCTCCTTCCCTCCGAAACGGCGAGGTCGAGCAGTTCAGCCGCCTTTGCCATACCGGGAATATCGAGAGGGTCGTAAAGCCCCATATCATCGAGCGCGGAGTCTTTTCCGAAGAACACCGCCGCAGATAGCTTATCGCATATCCCCATGCTGATGAGCGCGGCGGCGGAAAGCCGCGAAAGTCCGCATTCCCGTGCGAGCGTTTCCTCCAGCCCGCTGCTGTCGTCATTTCCGATGACCCATTTCAACATAATTTCCCGTCCTCACTCCTGTGGGTGATCCACAGTGTTTGTATATTCAAATATTATCCTATCCTTACATTCCGGATTTGAACAATAGAATGTATTGCAAAGTTCCCGTGAACGTTCATATATTCCTCTGCCGCATTTCAGGCAGGTCACCTTTTCGCCTTTATATACTCTTTCTGTTTCTTCGAGCACTTTTAAGATTTCTTCCTTTGTCATACTCTCATTCCCCGTTATATTTGTATTCCTCGACTGCGTAGGAAAACTTGTTATCCACCAGTGCATCGATGAGCGTGCCGTTTTCGGTATATTCCTGCGAGAACACCTTTCCGCCCTCGATTATGCTGTTGATCAGCCCTGTCTTGTCGTAGGGGATGAGGTACTTTCCGCGGCGGCTTGCGGCGGGAAGATTTTCCGCTATGCAAGCGAGCAGATCATCGAACCCTATGTGCTGCTTTGCCGAAATTTTCACCGATGCGCTGTCCGTGGGGATATTTTCATATCCGGGCAGACGGTCGCACTTATTGAAAACATTTATCTGCGGTATGCCGTCGCAGCCGAGCTCCGAGAGCAGCTCCCGCGTTACCTTTGACTGTTCCTCGGCATCCTCCGAGCTCGCGTCGATAACATTTATTATGATATCTGCGTTCGCGGCTTCTTCGAGCGTACTGCGGAAAGCCTCCACGAGCTGATGCGGCAGGCGCCTTATCAGACCCACGGTATCGGTCAGCAGAACGCTGCGCCCGTCGGGGAGTTCTATCGCGCGCGAGGTGATATCGAGCGTGGCGAACAGCTTGTCCTCGGCAAGTACTCCGGCATCGGTGAGGGCGTTCAGCAGTGTGGATTTTCCCGCATTGGTATAGCCCACTATCGCCGCTGTGGTGACGTTGTCCTTTTTGCGGCGTTCCCTGCGCAGACCGCGTCTTTCCTCAAGTTCTTTAAGCTGGGCGGTGAGTGCTTCTATGCGGCGGCGGATATGGCGGCGGTCAGTCTCCAGCTTGGATTCACCGGGGCCGCGCGTTCCTATTCCTCCGCCGAGGCGTGACAGTGCGACGCCCTTTCCCGCGAGGTGTGCAAGGCGGTACTTCTGCTGTGCGAGCTCGACCTGGAGCCGTCCTTCGGCGGTAAGAGCGCGCTGTGCAAAAATATCGAGTATGAGCGTAGTCCGGTCTATCGTGTGTATATCGGTGATGTCTTCTATGTTCCTTATCTGGTTGGCGGTCAGTTCGCAGTCAAATATGATAAGCTCCGCGCCAAGAGCTTCCGCTTCCTCCGCGGCTTCGGCGAGCCTGCCCGAGCCGATGCAGGTCGCGGGTTCGGGGGCGGGGCGCTTCTGTATTATCCTCCCGACTGTCTCTGCGCCCGCGGTCTTTGCGAGCTCCTCAAGCTCATCCATCGAGCTTTCCGCATCGAATTCGCCCGTATCGGCGCTTATCAGCAGAGCCTTTATCACATTGTCCTTTTCTGTTTCTATCATAGATAATTCTCCTTGTCCGGTTGATACGTAACATCACTATTATATAACATCTGCTCGTGAAATGCAATATTTTTATGCAAAACTATTCTGCGGGCGCGGGGCGGGGCGTCCCCGCAGCCGCTCTCGCGTTGTTAGTGAATAGCATGATTTCTTTTATCCCCGCGTTTGTTCTTTTATGAGCAGGCGCGGGCGGGGCGTCCCCGCAGCCGCTCT
>CAMVPV010000309.1 GCA_947169455.1 uncultured Clostridia bacterium
CTGTCAGTTCGGGGATAAGGTCAAAGAACTGGAAAACGAACCCGATGTTCTTTAATCTGAACTCCGAAAGCTCGGTGTCTTTCATCGAGCCGAGCTCGCGGTCATTGTAGAAGATCTGTCCCGAGGTGGGCTTGTCGAGGCCGCCGATCAGGTTCAGGAGCGTGGACTTTCCCGAGCCCGACTTACCGATCACCGCCACCATTTCGCCGTCGTTTATGGTGAGGCTCACGCCGTCCAGCGCTGTCACCTTGCCCTCGCCCTTGCCGTAGGTCCGGGTGAGGTCTTTTGTTTTTATCATTGTCTTTTCCTCCCTCTGCTCATTGAAGCAACAATGTCTCTGTCAAAGCGGTTCATGTTCAGAACCATAAGAATGATCGTCACCAGCGTCACCGCCGCAAATATCATCATAAGCGGCTTGATTATCTCCGGTGTCCAAAGCTCGCTGTTTATAAAATAGCGCTCTATCATTTCTTTACGCTTCGCATCAGAGACCTCGTCCCACGAGATCATGCCGAACTCATCGGGTTTTACGAGATTGATCGCTTTATCGTACATATTGAACACAAGCTTTTGTACACCGTAAATACTCCCGCCTGCGATCAGGGTCGCTATAATGGGGATCTTGATATTGTTTATAAACAGCCGCCTGTGTATCTTTGCCTTTGATGCGCCTATTGCCCGCAGTACAGATATCTGATACTCCTTCAGCCGCACCTTCATTCCTATTCCGTTGAAATAAGCTGCAAAGCCCAGCACAGCCATTATCAGCGCAAGAAACATAAAACCGCCAAGTTTTGTCGCTTTTTCAATAAAGCGCTTATGCTGCATCTCCTCCAGCGAACAGAAGGTCAGCCCTGCATCGGTGGGAACGAGACCGCCGTCGATGTGGTGATCGGAGAATATCTCGTTATATGCTGCATTGTAGATGCCCAGCGCTTCCGCGCCCGATTGAGTCGTAAGGAGCGAATAGCCCAGGTCATTTTCGGCAATGTAATTTCGCAGCGCACCGTTTTTGATGAGCTGATCATAACGCAGCACCACAACTGCTCCGATCTTAGTCTGTGCCGTTGATTCTCCGGCAATACCGCAGTTCTCATTCATCAAAAGCGAGCCTACCGTGATACTGCTTCCTGCAGGGAGCAGCTGATCGTCATTTGTTGTCAGCAGCGCAATGACCTCCTTGCCGCTGCGGATAGCCTCAATATCTATCGTGCCTGCGGAAACGAACTCCGAAAGACCGTTGATAAATTCTTCGTTAGCAAGCTTGGTGTCAATACGGTAAAGGTAATTCGAGCCGATATGACCTTTCTCAAAAAAGCTCTTGTACTGTTCGTCAGAGGCCTCGATAAGCTGCCGCTTCATTTCCTCTGCATTTTCATACTCGCTGCTGTAGTCAACAAGGCCGTCAAGCCCCGACATATTCTCCTGCGGCGATATGATAAAGGTGTTGCGCATATTACCGTAGGCAGTAACGCTGCCCAGCTTGTTTGCCTGCTCATCGTTAAGTCCCAGACTGCAGCTGTCACCCGATAAGGGCAGCCCGTATTGATAGTTTCCGACTGTGCATACCATGGCGGGAGAACAGTTATAGTATTCAGCTATATTATCCTTCTCCATATCGAGCTGATCGTTTATCTGATAGGACTGCGGCGGTTCGTAGGTCAGATAGCTGAGGAAGTCCTTGCCGTCATCGGAGAAATAAACATAGCCAAGCATTGTTCCGAACACGATCAGCGTAAGTGAGATCGTCTGAACAGCAGTTACGAGCCTGCTGCCGAGTACTGCTCCCATGCTGCCGAACACAGTCTTTTTGGGGATCCTGTGCCGTCTCCGGTGCATATCCTTGCGGCTGAAAAGCAGCGTCACTCCGTAGCCGAGAAGCATCACCGCTGACGAAACGATAGCTCCGATCAGCAGCGGGCTGTGGGTGTTGCCAAGGACGAGAGTATCCGAGGTGAAGGCTGAATACTCCGACTTGCCAAGCACACCGGTCTCAAAGCTGTGAACGCCCACATAACCGACGACCCCCAGCAGCGAACCGAGGATCATCTCCGCAGCGATAAGTAAAAGGCACTCGATGATATACATGACACCAAGCCGCCGGTTGGATACGCCTATCCTGTGCAGCAGTTCATAGGTGTTACGGCGTTCCTCAAATATCAGCCGAAGCACGGAGAAAACTGACAGAACTGCGATCACCGATGAGATAGCCGCCAACAGCAGGAACAGTCTCGCATTTTGCTTGAACTCCTCGCTATGTGCAGTTCCCTCGGCAATACCTCTGCTGTCGTTCAGGTACATACGCTGCCCTCGGCCGAGCTTATCTTCAAGAAGTTCGATCAATCCATCTGCCGACAGGCCAAAATAGGTCACATTCTCGCCCTGCCCTGCGGCAGCTCCGCCGTACAGCGCAATACTGTAATCAAGCTGTGCATTTTCAGGCTTAGTAACATATACTGACGGTATCACATAAGACTTGACATCTTCATTCATCACCGCATCATAATTGAACTCCGAAAAAACACGCTGGTCGTAAGCCGCAGAAATAATACCCGAAACGGTGTAGGTCTTTCCCGAGATCCTGATGGTGTCGCCTGTTCTGCCCGACCAGCAAAGTCTGTCTGCTGCACCTCGGGTAATGGCTGCCTCGGTCTCATTTTCGGGAAGGCCGCCGTTTTCAAAGGGAATATGCATAAGGGAGATATCTCCGTCAGCATAACCGCAGGTCAGATAGCTGCCATAAAGCTCCGCCTTGTCCTTCAACACACCGACTGTCTGCGAACTCTCGGGCATTTTTCGGGAGGTCAGGTCACCGACAAGCTCATCGGTAGGGCCCATGATCATAACGTCAAACATTCCGTTCTCATCATAATATGAATGCAAGCTGCGGTTGAAATTGGCTCGGATCTGCAAAAACGTTCCGATCACCACCGCACACAGCAGCACCCCCGAAAACAGCAGTGCGGCGAGCGACTTCT
>CAMVPV010000310.1 GCA_947169455.1 uncultured Clostridia bacterium
CCGTGAACTGCATGATTTCAGCAGTGAGCTCGCAGAACGCCCCTGCATCATCGCAGCGAACAAATGCGATATCGCATCCCCCGAACAGATAGCGGACTTCAGAAAATTCGCGGAGGAAAAGGGTCTGCCCGTATTTGAGATATCTGCGGCTTCAACGATGGGCACGCATGAGCTCGTCATGGCAGCGGCGGCAGAACTCGAAAAACTGCCCCCCATCAAGCGCTACGAACCCGAACCGAAGCTTGAATCGCTCGATGAGAACGCCGGCAGGAACGAGGAATTTGAGATAACCCGCGGCGACGACGCCGTATTCTATGTAAAGGCGCCGTGGCTCGAACATATCATGCGCACCGTCGATATGGACGACTATTCGTCGCTGCAATACTTCCAGAGGGTGCTCAAAAACAGCGGGATAATCGCTAAACTCGAAGATATGGGCGTCAAGGAAGGCGACACCGTCAATATCTTCGGATTTGAATTTGACTTTGTATTCTAAGGTGATAAAAATAGAAAAGAGAGAAGCTAATCAGTACAGCCCGCTCACGCTCGCTTTTCTGGGTGATGCGGTATATGAACAGCTCGTGCGGGAGCGTATCGTCCGCACGGCGAATATGCCCGCCCACAAGCTGCATGATCTTTCCGTGAAGCACGTCCGTGCGGCATATCAGTCGCGGGCTTACGATATCATTTCGGAAATAATAACCGAGGATGAAGCCGATATCCTCCGCCGCGGGCGCAATGCATCGGGAAATTCGCACAATGTTCCGAAAAGCTCCGACCACACCGAATACAGCCGCGCAACTGCTGTTGAAGCGCTGTTCGGATGGCTGCGGCTAACGGAAAATTACGACAGGATAAACATTATTTTCGACCATATCTGGGAAAGGACACCGACTGAAAATGAGCAGAAAGAATGACAGCCCGAACAAATTCAACAACGTGAATATGATAAGCTGCTGCGGTATAAATTGCTACGTGCTGCGCTGCATAAGCGGTGATGTGCTCATAGATACGGGCATCCCCTCCTGCCGCAATGAGATAGAAACATGGCTGCTGAGCTATAACGTCAAGCTGATCGTGCTCACCTCCGGAATGAACTGCTGCATCGGAAATGCTGCGTATTTCTCCGATCTGTACGGCGCACCCACAGCAATGAGCAGATATGACGTTCCGCTGATAAAGGACAACCTCTGCCGCACGCATTATTTCACCAACCCGCTCGAAAGCGCCGCATATCTTGGCGAAAAGAAGCGCATGGGCATCCCCGCGGAATATTTCGTGCCGGATATTTTTGTGAACGAGGGCGACCGCCTGTGCGACCTCGGCGTTGATGATATCCTGCTGAAATCGGAGATCGTCACTCTGGACGGAAACACACGCGGCAGCATCGGCATACTCAACGGGAACGATCTCTACTGCGGAAATGCTGCTTCGTTCACTCCCGCATACAGCTGGCCGATGATATGTGAAAGTCCGCGCGCCGCAAAGCGCACACTTGAAAAGATAAAGAAAATGGCTCCCGAAAGGCTGTTCTTCGGCAGAGGCTTATCCGACATTCTCCGGTTCCCCCTCCGCACTGCGATTTTAAGTGCGCCTTTGTCGTGTCAAGGGACTTCGTCCCTCTGGAAAACCGATAACACAATAACCCCCGCGTCGTTCTGTCATGAGCAAACGCGGGGGTTTGTTTGTTTTGTGGGATTTATGACAGCTGTTCCGCTCGTCCTGCTATTGTTGGTCGTTAAGTATTCTTTCTGCTGTATGACGCGGGTGCGGGTAACAGCAAATATTCACCCGCAATAGCCGCTGTTACGGAACAACAACATATAGATCCACCAAAATAAAAAACCGCGCCTGTTCAAAAAAGAACAGACACGGGGTTTTATTATATTATCGGGTGTCCGGACGACGAGCCCTCCGGCAGTGCCTTCCTTAACACGCCGCAGGCACACACTATATCGAATACTTGCTCATGAATTCGCCGGTGAGCTGCATATATAGAGCGTCCTTTCCGCCGTGTATCTTTTCGATATACTCGTGGCGGTTGATGATATCCTTTTTCTCGCGGACGCCTATCACATACACGCCGACATTCGAGCAGTGATCGGAGATACGTTCGAGGTTTATCAGCAGGTCGAGGAAGTTGATGCCGCTCTCAACGATGCACTTGCCGGATTTCAACCGTTCGATGTGGCGGGCTTTCAGCGTTTCGTTGAGGTAGTCGATGACCTCTTCGAGCGGCTCAATGCGCGCTGCATCGGGAGCACTCAGCTTCTGCGTACAATCCACCGCCATGCCGATTATCTCCTCAACGGCGTCCATTATGACATCGAGTTCCTTATATGCCTCCTCGGAGAATATCGGTTCTTCGTCGGTGCGCAGCTTTTCGAGCTGCTCAGCGCTTTCGATGAGGTTCATCGTATAATCGCCTATGCGCTCAAATTCGGATGTGAGGTGCAGCAGGAGCGTCACGCGGCGGTTTTCGTAATCGGTGAGTTCGCAGGTGGTCAGCTCAACGAGGTAAGCGTTCAGCTTGTCCTCCATGCGGTCTATCGATTCCTCGCAGGCGCGCAGCTTTGCGTCGGTCTTTTCGTCATATTCGCGGAACAGCTTTCGCATACCCCTGAAGTTGAACAGGGCGGTCTGTCCCATAGTGACGGCGGTGTTCATTGCCTGCCCGATAGCGAGCGAGGGAGATTTCAGAAAGCGGTAATCGAGGATAGCGGCGACCGGCTCAGTCTCATCGGAGAGAGCGCCCTTCCTTTCGCGCACGGTGAACTCCGCGAGCTTTTCGAGCAGCTTATGGAACGGCATGAACAGCAGTGTAGCGGAGATATTGCACAGCGTGTGGAAATTCGCTATGCTGCCCATTGTCATGGGATCATTCCAGAAGGACAGCCCGACCGAATACTGTACCGCATAGATGCCGATGAGGAACACGAGGCTGCCTATCACATTGAAGTATATGTGTACGA